>JAZLDJ010000021.1:0-17905 GCA_045614685.1 Alistipes sp.
TTCTTGAGCACCATCGTCTCGCTCTTGTGAGCCGGCATATTATCCTCCGACAACTCGTAGCGAATCTCCACGTTCTGCATCGGAGAGTGGTGCTTGAGTACCAACACCTTGAATACGGGCTTCTCGCCACACTTGTAGTTCCAATCGAGGTGGTCGGGCATAACTATAACCTTGACCGCACGATCAGAAGGGGTTGCAGCCTTAACCGACGCCACTCCTACAAACATAATCGCCACACATACGAGCGACAAAATCGAAAGTAATCTCTTCATAGTATTAGTGTTTTAGTTGTAATTACCCATATAAAGTTTTTCAAAGATACGAAAAAATGTTTGACTCTACAAGAAAAGATGACGAAAATTAATTTTGGTTCTGTCATAGATGGCATTGAATGGCAATCGCTCCCATTGGTCGCTGAATGACATTGAATGGCAATCGCTCGCTAACGCTCACTGAATAACAAATTAAGCGAGCCCGCAGCATAGTAGACCTATGTGAGGACTCGCTTATCGCAGAGCGGTGTAAAATTTACCGCTTAAAATAACTTTTTACTCGATTTCCCAGTCGTATCCATCCTTGCGGTCTTTCACTCGGATGCCGATGGCAATGAGTTTGTCACGAATCTCGTCCGACAAAGCCCAATTCTTATCTGCTTTAGCCTGGAGGCGCATATCGAGGAGCATGGTTACAAGTGGAGATACCATATCTTTGCCACCTGTAGCCTCGGCCTTCTCGTTCTCGAGACCAAGGATATCGAAAATCCAACGCTGAACGGTTGCCTCGGCCTTTGCCTTATCCTCGGCGGTGAGGGTCTGCTTACCCTCAGTAAGCTGGTTGAAGAGGCGAACGTAGTCGAACATTGTAGAGATTACGATTGGCGAGTTCAAGTCGTCTGCCATAGCCTCGGCACAACGAGTCTCAATCTCATCCACATTGAATGACGACGAAGCCGAAACTGGCGCTTTGTGCAATGCCTCGATACCCTTCATCAAACGGTCGAGTCCCTTCTCTGCTGCCTGCAACGCCTCGTTCGAGAAGTCGAGAGTAGAGCGGTAGTGAGCCTGAAGAATGAAGAAGCGAACAGTCATTGGCGAGTAGGCCTGCTCGAGTGCTGGGTGGTTGCCATTGAACATCTGCTCAAGGGTGATGAAGTTGTTGTACGACTTACCCATCTTCTTACCGTTGATGGTAATCATATTGTTGTGCACCCAATAGCGAGCCGAGTCGTGACCAAGAGCTGCGGTCGACTGTGCAATCTCGCACTCGTGGTGTGGGAACATCAAATCCATACCTCCTCCGTGGATATCGAACTTCTCGCCGAGGTACTTAGTGCTCATTGCCGAGCACTCCATATGCCAACCTGGGAAGCCATCGCTCCAAGGTGAAGGCCAACGCATAATATGCTCTGGTGCAGCCTTCTTCCACAATGCAAAGTCGAACGAGTGCTTCTTATCCTGCTGACCATCGAGCTGACGGGTATCGGTTACGATATCGTCGAGGTTGCGACCCGACAAAATGCCATATTTGTAGTCGTGGTTGTACTTCTCGACATCGAAGTAGATTGAGCCATTCGACTCGTAGGCATAGCCAGCGTCGATAATGCGCTTCACGAAGTCTATCTGCTCGATGATGTGACCCGAAGCGTGTGGCTCGATCGATGGGGTCTGCACGCCCAACTTCGCCATATAGTTCTTGTAGCGCTCGGTGTAGTAGTGAGCAACCTCCATAGGCTCGAGCTGCTCGAGGCGAGCCTTCTTTGCAATCTTATCCTCGCCCTCGTCGGCATCGTGCTCGAGGTGGCCTACATCGGTGATATTACGCACATAGCGCACCTTGTAGCCCTCGGCCTTGAGGTAGCGGAACAAGAGGTCGAAGGTAATTGAAGGGCGGGTGTGTCCGAGGTGTGGATCGCCATAAACGGTAGGACCGCAGACATACATACCTACACGACCTTCGTTGATAGGCTCGAACGCCTCCTTGCGGCGTGAGAGCGTGTTGTAAAGAAGAAGTTTTGGTTTAGCCATATCTTTATTGTATATTATTATCGGTTTTAATATTCAACGAATCCTTCTCGCGCTGGGTGAGGACAAGTTCGTCGTCCCTCGCTCCGAGTGTGCGATAGTATTTGTTCATGTTGTAGACCACCTCCTCGCGGTCGCAGTAGGCTGCAAGGTAGTAGATGCGCTCCAACTCGTCGAGCTTGGTGTGGAGGATCTCCTCAACATCCTTACCCATCGAGCCCTCGAACTGGAGGTAGTACTCGATATACTCTATGATGTTCTGCGCAAACTTCATCAACAGAGCGTCGCCCTTCTCGTTCAGACCAAGGCCGTAGTAGCACTCGATGAATGGATAGGTATTGGCCTCGGTGTAGCGAATCTGCTCGACTGGCAGAACTGCCAAGCCTCGGTCGAGCAACGCCTCGGCACGCTTGGTATATTCGTTGCGCTGTGCCTCTGTTACGCCATCGCCGTCGCACATTGTGATATACTCGCGAGCCACTCGTGCAAAGGCCTCCCTCGCGCGCGAAACCTTGATATTATACTGCGTGAACTCGTCTACATAGACCTTTGGATTGGCGAGATTGCCATAGCGCATCTTGTTCATCAGCACATCGTAGCAATAGTCTGCATCTATGCGGCCAATATTCCACGAATCCTTGTACGGAGTGAGAATTGGCACAAAGCGATAGGAGTAGCCATCGAACTGCAGATAGTCCAACAGGCCAAACTTATCCAAGACATAGACCTGTGTGAAGTAGATTGGGCGCTTCCAGTCGAAGTGCGCGAACATATCGAGCATCATCAACTCCGAACGCGTGAGCGACGAAGCTTTAATGTTGATATAGACGGTGTCGACCATCAAGTCGCGATCCTTCTCGGCAACAATGCCCGAAGCAATGGCTGCATCCTTATCCACAGGCAGGGCGATGCGGTTTACAGGGATGCAATCCGCCTTCTCATCCTCGCCAATGTCTACCATGGTGCGCTCGTCGTTGCTACGCACAAAGGCCATAACATCCTTGGCCTCCCACACCTCGTTACTCTCGTAAACAGGAATCCAATCGTTGCGGAAGGTGTACTTATCTCGTGGCAACGAGAACGGAATACCATCGGCATCGTTTGCCTTGCACTTCATCTCGTCTACGTACCATTCGCCATCGAGGTAGCTCGAGTTCATAATGCGAACATCGGTGCGAACGCCATCCACCTCCTGATTGAACCAGAGCGGGAAGGTGTCGTTATCGCCATAGTTGATTATGATTGGGCTCACACCCTCCTTCTCGACTATCGAGGAGAGGTAGTTGTAGCCGATATCGCGCGCCATAGTTCGGTGCGAACGGTCGTGGTCGTCCCAGTTCTCCGCACAGAGAATGCCCGGTACAACCATACCGACCAAGGTTGCTACCACCGCTGCAACCTTGCTGTAGTTGCCACCTGTCAACTTGAGCAACTTCTTGAAGAGCTCGTACAAGGCCAATACTCCCAAGCCAATCCACATACAGAAGGCGTAGAACGAACCAGCATATACATAGTCACGCTCGCGAACCTCGCCTGGTGAGGTATTGAAGTATACCACCAATGCCACACCCATCATCACGAAGAGCCACAACACAACCGTAAAGTTGCGAGTGTCGCGCACCGATTGGTATATCAAACCTATGAGGCCCAACAACAACGGCAGGAAGTAGTAGGTGTTGCGAGCCTTGTTGTTAGCCATCTCGCTCGGGAGATTCTCCTGCGGACCGAGGTAGTGTTCGTCCACTGCATCAATTCCCGAAAGCCAGTTGCCATTGGTGAAGGTGGCCTTCTCTGGCTGTATATCGTCTTGGCGACCCACGAAGTTCCACAGGAAGTAGCGCCAATACATATAGTTGAGCTGATAGGAGAAGAAGAACTTCATGTTCTCGAGGAATGTAGGCTCGACGATCGTGCGAGTCTGACCACTTCGCTCATCGCGGTAGGATACCTCCTGTCCGAAAACAAGCACCTCCTCCTTGATTGGACGGCCACGCTCGTCTTTGATAGCCTTGCCATTTTCATCGCGAACAAAGTCCTCCTTTGTGCGGTATGCGGCCCAAGGCTTGTAGTCCTCCGCGCTCTTCATGTAGTTCCACATTCGCGGGAAGATGTGCTTGAACTTGCTTGGATAGATATAGTCATCGACCTTACTATGGGTCTCATATTTTTTCTTCTCTGCATTATAGACCTGATACTCCTTCATGGTGTAGTCCACCATTGGTGCCGCATACGATGCACCATAAAGCAATGGACGATTACCATACTGGTCGCGATTGAGCATCGCGAGCAATGCTGTAGGGGTGTCCGGATTGTTCGAGTTCATTGGCGGATTGACCGAAGCACGAATGGTTACCGCAGCGTACGACGAGAATCCGAGCATCACCATTGTCAGACACACCAAGATGAGGTTCATCAGGCGTCGTCCGTGGCGATGTGTATAGTATATTCCCAAGCCAAGCAGCGCAAAGAGCGCGAAGACAAAGAATAGGATACCCGTATTTACAGGCAAGCCCAACGAATTTACGAAGAAGATATCAATCTTAGCACCCACAGAGACTGTGGATGGGATGATGATACCATTCATTATCAACAACAGCGCACCCGCCACAAGAGTAACAAAGAACATACCCAGGAGGGTTACATCCTTATGCTTGCGGAAGTAGTAGATGAACACGAGAGCCGGAATGGTCAACAAGTTGAGCAGATGGACTCCAATCGAGAGACCCATCAAGTAGGCTATCAGCACTATCCAGCGCGACGAGTGAGGCTCGTCGGCCTCCTCCTCCCAACGCAACATCAGCCACACAACCAACGCCGTAAACATCGACGACATAGCATAGACCTCGCCCTCGACAGCCGAGAACCAGAAGGTATCGGTGAAGGTATAGGCCAAAGCGCCCACAGCTCCTGCGCCGAGCGTTGCTATCGCTCCCGACTTCGAAAGTGGCTTACCCTCACGAGTGAGTAGGCGACGCGCAATGTGGGTGATGGTCCAAAAGAGGAACAAGATACAGAACGCACTCACCAAGGCGTTCATTCCGTTCACCATGTGCGGCACATAGTGCGGCGATGGTGCCAACATTGTGGCTATGCGAGCCAAGAGCATAAAGAGTGGCGCCCCTGGCGGGTGTCCCACCTCCAACTTGTACGAGGTTGCTACAAACTCACCGCAATCCCATAACGAGGAGGATGGCTCAATGGTGAGCAAATAGGTCAATGCGGCAATTGCAAAGACCGACCAGCCCACAATTCGATTCCAGCGTTTGAATATCTTTTGTTCCATAATCTTCTGCGCGTTTATGTTATAAACGCACAAAGTTACAAAAAGTTATTGGAATAGTGGGTGTTTTTCTCGAAATTCTTGCTCCGCCGTCCTTTTTTAGCATAAAAAATTTGAGATGTCGCATTTTTTTGCTACATTTGTCTAATCTTTTATCTTAATGTTAAACACTTTTTATTTTTTTACAATTATGAAAAAGTTATTTATTTGTGCATTGGTAGCGGCAGGTTCGCTCCTTATGGTATCATGTGGTGGTTCGTCTAAGAAGGCAGAGAAGCAGGAGTCTACTGAGACTACTGCAGTTTCTACTGGAGAGGCAAAACAGGCGTTGTCGAAGGCTGAGGCTTTCGCTTTGAAGTTCGTTGAGGCAGAGTCTAAGGGCGATATGGCAGCCGCAATGTCACTCTACACAGAGGTGGAGAAATACATGAACACTCTCTCTGAGGCAGAGAAGGCAAAGTTCGAGGCAGATCTCGAGAGCGAGATTCTTAAGTTGGCCGCTAAGCAGAAGGGCGAGGAGTATTTGCAGGCTGCAGGCGACGCTGCTACAGAGATTTACAATGCTGCCGCTGAGACTGCAGTAAATGCTTATGGCGCTGCTGCTGAGATGGCTGGAGACGCTTACAACGCTGCTGCTGAGGCTGCTGTAGATGCATACAACGCTGCGGCTAAGGCTGTTTCGGACATCGACGAGGATGCCATCGAGGCTGCTGCAGAGAAGGCTGCTAACCAGGTAGAGGCTGCTGCTGAGGCTGCTGCTGACTACATCAACTCGTTGTTCTAATAAACTAGAACATACAACTAACCCATTAAAACTTATTAATTATGTTGAAGATTCTCTCTATTCTCTGCTACGTTTTCGCAGCTGCAGATTTCGGACTCTTCTATATTTGCGATGTAGACCTTACTGGTGTTTCGTGGTCTCCATGGGTGGCTTGTGCTATCGGCGCTGTATTGTCGTGGATTGATAACTCGGTTAACAACAATCAAGAGCAGCAAGAACAATAATTAATAACATGTGCAGTTTCAAGAGACCTCAAAATTTGGGGTCTCTTTTTCGTATAGCCCCACCAAAAAAGTCTGCCCAACCACGAAGTTAGGCAGACTTTTGCATCGAACAGCCGTATGCGACTAGCGCTTGAGGCGGATGTTGAAGATTGGGGTCATCTCCTCGTACTTAGCAACCTGAACCTGGCGGCCACGGTTGGTGCGAATCCACTCACCCTTGACGATACCAGAGATGTACATCTGCCAATTTGGACGGTTCTTCTTGCCCTTGAAGCGCTCCATTGCGGTCTGATTAACCTTAATGAGCACGAGCTTCTCGGTCTCGCCCGGCTTGAACGACACAGGCTCGAGCTGGAACAATCTATTCTTCTTGCCCAACACCAAGTCGACATCGTCGGTGAAGCCCTGATTGCGGTCAATCATCACCTTCACAGGGATGGTCTCGTCGGTAATCTTAACAGGGATATCCTCCTCGAGATTCATATCGAGAGTCAAACGATATGGAGCCTCCTCGATAACGTCCACAGCCAACTCCGCAGCAGGAATATGGTGGGTGTAGTAGAACGCCTGCAACATCTTGTCAACTGGCAAAACATCGGCCATTTCGCGACCTCCGTTGCTTGGATACTCAATCTTGAGTTTGATTGGATGGCGCTTGATAGGAGCACCCTTAGGGGCTGTAATAGATACATCCCAACGACGACCTCGCACCTTCATACTACTTGTAGTATATCCACTTGGCAGACCTCTGAGAACAAGGTTTGCAGGACGCTTGAGCTTACCCGTAATGTCGACACGGAACTGCGACGTTCCACCCGACGGAAGGGTGATATAAGCCGGCGAGACGAAGGCATTGAAAGATGGTAGCTGGCTGTGACGACGCAACACATAGTGGTAGTCTTTACCATAACCCTGATACAAATCCTCGACCTCAAGGGTCATTGTGCCTCCCACCTTGGCCTTATACTTCAAGATTGGGTCGGCGTGGAAGGTTATAAGGCCTTGAATTGGGTCCTCTGTATCATCGGCTTCGGCCACCAAGTTGCCGTGGCTATCGCGCAAGCGCAACACTGCATCTATTCGCGACGAGTTGCGGCGACCTATAAGTTCTATAATAACCTCCTCACCGCGTTCCACGTCGATGTAGTAGCGCTTGAGTGGATGCTGTGCAGTAAGCGAATCGGCAATAGCATTCGAGAAGGTGAGCGAGACTCCCTCCTTTGGATTGTGAATGAGGCGTGTACCCTTCGGCAAAGCATAGTACGACACCGCATTCGAGGTTCCCGTCTTATTAGTATAGGTAATCTGGTGGTAACCCTCCGTCTTGACCTTGACTGTAGCCTTGTCCTCGGTGAGGTTTACTCCCTCTATATCCTGCTTAACCTTCTTGCCCGCAACGCCATAGGCTGGGTAGCGGCCTGTAACAAACGGTATGACACCGAGCTGAATGCGATAATTGAAATCCTCGCGACCACGATAGATAGCATCGTGGATGTAGAGAATATAGTTGCCATCCTTTGGCAAGGTGGTCATAATCACAGGATCGACGTTGTGGTGATAGTCGTCGGAGTAGGCCACCTCGTGACCCTGCGAGTCGAGAATTCGAATAACAGGCTGGAACCATCCTGGCACAGCATCGGCCATATACGGAACGAGCTGACGGCCCTTGACCGAAGCCACAATCTGGTCGCCCTTCTTTCCCGAGAAGCGGAAGTAATCCACCTCGCCTGGCTTAACATAGCCGCACAACACCGCTGGCAACTCCTCCACCTTATTTGGGTTTTTCAACGAGTTCTGCTTCTTCTCGAGAAAGTTCGGATAAGACGACACCTCGAATGGAAGTTTGTTCGAAAGACCCTTAGGGCTCTGCAGACGCAAATCGTACAATCCGCAAGGCACATCGTCGGCAATGGTGATACGCATCTTCACCTTGTCGGCCAACTGCGGGCTACTCTGATCGTTGAGACGGCGACGGCGACGACGCTGGGTTGCCGACTCCTCGTACGGAAGAATCTCGCCCTTGATGCCAGGGTGGTTGAACACCACCTTCTTGGCCTTATTGATATTGAGTCCTCCGGCCTCTACCTCGACCACAGTACCCACCTGTCCACCTGCCGGGAAGAGATATCCCGAAACCAACTTCTGCGCCGAAAGAGGGAGCGTCAGAAGGGTGAACAATATCGCCAATATTATATTTCTACTTTTCATGACTTGGATGTTTTATATCAATAATTTCGTAGAGAAGACCGCCGGGCTTCTTCTTGTCCAATAACGACGGAAGGATTGGCAAATCGCCCTCCGACACGTGTGGAAGAGTGCCATAAGGGTCGATACCCATCAACAAGTAGACCGTACCGATAAGGTCGCAAGGGCGTACGGGGCGCTCTGCAACATACTCGCCCGTCTTGTCGCTCTTGCCCACAACCTTACCTCCGTGGAAGCCACCACCAGCCACCAAATATGAGAATACACGGCCGAAGTGAGCACGACCACCATTCCAAGGAGCCTCCCAGTCTACCTTTGGTGTACGACCAAACTCGCCACCGAGCAAGACGATGGTGCTATCGAGCAAGCCTCGAGCATCCAAATCGGCAAGCAGAGCCGAAACGGCCTTGTCGAGGTTTGGCAACATAGAGTTCATGCGCTGGAAGTGCTTCTTGTGGGTATCCCAACCTGTCATACGCACATTCACGAATGGAACTCCCGCCTCGACCAAGCGACGAGCCACAAGGCACGACTGACCCAAACGGGTCTTTCCATAACGCTGACGTACCGAGTCGGGCTCGTTGTTGAGGTTGAACACCTCGCGGCTATTTCCCCACATAAACTGCATATTAACGTCGCGCATAGCGTCTATCTTCTGCTTGTCGTAAGGTTTGGTCTCGAACTCCTTGAGCATCTTCATACGACGGTCCATTCGCTCCTTGTTGACGAAGCGGTTGACTACGCCCTCTACCTCGAACTCCTTCTTCTCGGGAGCTCCGCCCGTATCGAACGACTTGTAGGCATTGCCCAAGAAACCACCCTCGTTGAATCGGCTATTGGCCGAAGTAACCGAGATGTAGCATGGAAGAACGCCCTTGTAGGTATCCTTCAACTTGTAGGAGATGACCGCACCAAACGATGGATAAACCACCGAACCGCCCGAGTTGTCGCCTGTAATCATAGCGTAGTGACCTGTCTCGTGGGCGTTACTGCCGTGAGTCATTGTGCGAATCAACGAATACTTATCGGCCATAGAGGCCAACAAAGGCAACTTCGCGCCAATCTCGATACCCTCGACATTGGTCTTGCACACATCCTTGAAGTTTCCGTAGTAGCTACGGCCTGCCTCAGGCTTAGGATCGAAGGTGTCGGTCTGCGCCGGACCTCCATCCAAATATATCAATATCACCGACTTGGCGCTCTGTGCATAGGCGCAAACAGAAAGCGTCAGCAATAATACAATTGTCAAATATAGTTTTCTCATAGCCGTAGTGTTTAGTGGTTATAAAGGAACTCGTTGCTATTGAGCTGCATCCACATAACGTCGATTGCTGCCTCGATAAGCGGTTGTTTGCTCTCCTCCATATGTTTTTTGTAGAGCTCTATCTCGGCTGGTGTAGCGTGGCGCGACAAGACAAGCAGGGTGATAGCATCGGCAACATTGGTGATGTTTCCGCCATCCAAATAGATCTGCTGCAAAATTGGGCTCTTGCGAATTCTTCGCTCGAGCACCGACGAGTTCATCAAGAAGAGCAACTGACGCGAGGTGATAGAGTTGTTGCGCTGGCTCTCCAACGACACATCGCGCGACACCTTACCAAAGAGCTCCAACTCGCTCGACGACACGGTAGCATCACCCAAATGGGTCGATCGCGTGCGCTGAGGATAGAAGGTAAATGGCTCGGGAACACGGCTACTGTAGGTGCTCCAAATGCCTGTTACCGAAGCCAAAGCATCGACAATAACCTCGGCAGGAAGGCGCTGTGGCTCGTAGAAACCCTCGGGTGCCGCCTTCGAATTGAACTGCTCCGACAAGAGAATCTTCTTCATCAGCTTGCGAGTGTCGAAGTTGTTTGCCACAAAGTAGTCGGTAAGCTCCTTCAACAACTCGGGATTCGATGGTTTATTATTCTCGCTCCAATCGTCTGGCTCGTGCACAATACCCTTACCAAAGAACCAATACCACACTCTGTTGACAAAGACCTCGGCAAAGCGACGATTCTTCGGAGATGTAAGCCAATTCACATACTCCTTACGCCAGTCGGTGTTTGGCTTTGGCACGAGGTGGGTACCATCCTCCAACTTGATGGTCTGCCACGGAAGGTTGCGGTGGATGTCGAGATAGATAATCTCCTCCTTCCACTCCTTGGTAGACTTGAACGACACCTGCGAGAAGCAGAGGTAGCCATTATCCTTGCAGTCGCGATTGCCCAAGAAGAGAAGGTTTATGTTGGCATAGACATTCTCGGGCGAACGCTTCTGGAATCCACGATAGAAGTTTACCGCAGGTGAACGGAAGTTACTACCCTGCGAGATGAGCAAGTTGTAGACCATCTTGTTGTACGGCACATTGTTCAACAGCTGCTCGTATACCCAGCGGTTGTAGGCCTGCACTCCATTTGGCCAAAGGTTGCTCGGAAACTCCGACTTAATGCGCAAGATATCGCCCCAGCGCATCTGCATATATTTGAGACCGAGTTCGCTTCTGAGAAGCACATCCACCAACTTTTCGCGCTTGTTGGCATCCTTGCTATCGAGGAACTTCACCGTCTCCTGCGGCGTTGGCAATGCGCCCGTCACCGTCAGGTAGAGTCTCCTTAAAAAGACCTCGTCCGAGCATTGGCTCGATGCAGCTGCCTGCATTGTCGGAAGGAGCAGACATGCTACAATAACTAAAAACTTTTTCATGATATCACGAAATTAATATTCCCTCTATTTCAACTAAGAGCTCGCTGCGGCACACATCGGCCACAGTATATACCACCGGCACCTGCGGATAGTGCTCCTCAACGACCTTGCGCACCTCCTCGTAATCCTTCTCGTGCTTGACAAAGACCTGGAGGTAGATGTAGTCGAGGTCGTATGGCTTGCTACCGAAGCGCTCGAGATTCTCCTTCGATACCAAGTGCTTGATATTCTCGATTGTGCGGAGAGTCTGCATTGTCGCCGACGAAGCATCCACGCTCTCCTCGCCACGAATGGCTGCCGTACCCGATACAAAGCAGATCGCTCCACGCTCTGTCTCGATGAGCTTTGCACGCTCGAACTTCGGAGTGCTCTTCACTGCATCCACCGCATCGTCTATGAGTACCCTCTTCGAGTAGACGTGTGCTGCCACCTGCAACGGATTGTCGATTGGGTAGATTCCCTTGCCATCACTCTTCTTGAAGGCGATGCATCCCACCACAATACCATCTACCGAGCCAATACCTGTGGCTGCTGGGTAGCCATTACCCCACGCACCCTTGGAGTAGTAGCGCGTACGAGCATCGTTGAACTCCTGATAGTTCTGCTTGCCCTCGCGGCACGCCACGATATTGCCAATGTAGTTCCACTGACGAACAATGTCGTCCACCTCGTATCCGTATGCCGAGAGTATAGCATCGAGCTTGGTAAAGACCTCGCTACTCTGCTCGGCTACGCTTGCCGAAAAGTCCGAAGCTGGAATGCCCTCAACGAAGAGCATCTTCTCCTGCTCGCTCTCGATAATGCCATAGCATACACCATCGCGCTCCTCGAAGCGTGCGGGCGTAGCCGTGTCAAATGCATAGATGTCGAGCGAGAGGCCGCCCTGAGGTAAGAGGTTTTGTGGGATGAGGGTTACGGGAATATGCTTTCCCAACGATTCGTAGACTGCTTTTTTGAGCTTTCCGAGCAGAGAGTGATAATCCTCCGTCTCGCTTGTACCACAAAAAACAACTCCACAGATTCCGTCGGCCGGAACCTCTTCTATCTCTTTTCGAACGGCACTCGAAAGGCCGTTTCGAAGGTCAAGGATTGAAGAATCTATCTTTAATCGCATATGTTTTTAGGTCGGTTAGTCGTATATCATAGACAAAGTTAAGAATAAAAAGTTAAATTACAAATTACAAATTTGTTTACTTCACTCTTTTTTGATTCTCACATACTACCAAAACCGAGAAAACGAGGTGAATAAATGCAAGGAAATACCCATTTTTGGAGGACAATTTTAATTTTTTTTCGAAAAATTTGAGGTTTGAGTTGTAAATAAAAAAATTATTCTTACCTTTGCACCGCTGAAACGCTCGAAAGAGCATCGGCAGAAGCCCAGATGGCGGAATCGGTAGACGCGCTGGTCTCAAACACCAGTAGGTTCACCCCTGTGCCGGTTCGACCCCGGCTCTGGGTACAGAAAACCCTCGTAGAACGCATTCTACGGGGGTTTCTTCTTTTCAAAACCTCAAAAATGGTCACTTTTGGTCACCACTTTGAAAATGGTGGTCCCAAAATAGGGTCAAATAAGGGAATTAAAAAATATCCAAAAACACGCTTTTTTCTTTTAATACCATACACCGTTACTCCTTGTCTAGCCAACGGAGGGCGTGGAGGGCGCGGAGGTAGGCCTCGCCCAAATCGCAAGGTAGGTAGAAGTAGTGGTTCGACGACTCGTAGGCTATCTTCGAATCGGCAGAGAGCACCGGCAACATCTCCTTTATGAGCTGCAATTCGCGTTCGCAAGCCTTGCGCATAACTTGTTTATACTCTGCTCGTTTCGAAGCATCTTTCTCCTTGAAATAGAGATCGCGAGCCTCGAAGAATCGTCCCTGCTCGGCCGAAGATTGCAGATGTATGCGTATTGCCTTCGTACGACTCAACTGCTCCCACACTCGCTTCCTTTCATCACCCTTTGCTACACGATAAGCCCTCTCGAGCAGAGCCTCGCCCTCAACAAAACCCTCTGCACTCTTCTCCATCTGGTTGTACCACACCTTTATAGGGTATATAATACGCCAACGATCGTAGCAGTCGTAAGGGATACCCACCATAGTGGCTCTATAGGTGGTTGGTGTCACATAGAAGAGATTCGACGGGCCTACGTGGTGAGGGCCATTATATATCGCCGAAATATTAAACGGATACTCCTTGAAACTCTCCGAACACTTGCGCCAAGCCTCGCGCACTAAAGCTCCGGCCTTCTCGCCATACTCCTCGCGAGCCAGTTTTTCGACCGCCTCCGATGCCGACAGCTTACCATCGAAAGATTGGAATAGCTTCATATTTTCGGTTGGATAGCCACCTAAACTCCAACTCAAAAATAGAGCTCCAACACCCTCCTTCGAGAGGTTCTCGGCGTGTTGTGCCACAATATCGAGCACAGGAACCGATGGCGTGATAGACATCTCCCAAGTGCAATTTACCTGCACCTTCGCCATACATTTCAACCCTGCAGCCTTGGCATAACCCCAATTACGAACGGCTCGCGGACCTGGGCCTACGACCGACATAGAGTATTCGTTGATACGCGACTTAACTCCGCCACGATTGATAGGAGTACTCCACTCGCTGACAGCCATATAACGACAGCTCTTTGGAAGGTTTTCGATTATCTCCTTACACTCACTATCGGGCCATTTCCAATCCCACACAATAACCTCAGCTTCGGGTGCTGCGTTGTGAACTCCGCGCTCCATAGCGGTATTGATAGCAGCCTGCAACTTCGCATACGAACCTTTACCACAATGAGGGCATCGCTTATAATATTTGTAGCGCGAAGTGCAATTTGTGAAGTTCTCCGAGGCGGTGATTGTAAATATTCCGCCCAAACCTTTCACTTGCGAAAAGACACTCTCCAACGAGCGTGTAAGCCAATCGAGCACCTCGGGATTCGACGGACAGAACGACCTCAAGCCCTTCAGTTCGTAGCCGCCATAGGCCTTGCGCTCGGGCTTGGCATCGAACCACTCAGGCTCCATCGAACGGGGTTCATTCATATAGAGGAATACACGCACGCCATATTTAGCAGCCCTATCCACCAATCGCTTCAACCCCTCTATACGCTCGGCAGCACGACTATCGCCCGGGAAGCCCTTTGCATCGGGCGCAACCAACGTACGCAGAACAACGTGTATCCATATTCCGTTTACACCCACCTCAGCCAAGCGACGGAACATCTCCTCGGGGTAGGTTGTCATATCCTTATCGAGCAGAGCATCTCCGTAGTTGGCAAAGTAGGGATATACGATTTTTAGATCGAAGCCATCACCTCCATTCTGTTGCGGTACAGCAGAACTTTTCAGACTCTCGAACTCGCGCATAAACTCGAAGCGAGGCTCCTCGGTAACAAAAGGATTTTTGCCCAAAGCCTTTATATCCTTAGCAATCTGCTTGGCGCGCGCCTGCATCTCGGGCGTAGGGTTCACATATTTTAGCGGTTGACAGTAGGGTTTTATCTTGCCGAGTTTATCGAAGAGAAAATCATCCTCTATAAGGTGGAATCTTAACTCCTCACGACCCATACCAAGCAACTGCATAATCTGCTCGTAGGGCAGCAGCTGCCAGTTGCGGCGAATAATGGTTATATACCCCTGCTTGGTGGCCCACTCGCGCTCGATAGTCTGCTTTTTAGGTAGCCCCATCGAGGTAGCCAATGCCTCCACATTCTCGACCGAGGTGGAGAGTATCGCGGCCAACTTAGCCTTATCTACCACGCTCCAGTTGCGCCACACAAAGGTGTACTGCGCGTGCGGAAAGTGGTCGTAGTTTATAGCGGCCTTTCTTCCATCTTCGCCAGGCAGCGTCTGCGCGCTAGCCCCAATAGCAAAAACTGCAAATAGCAGAAGTGTAAATATTCGCTTCATCTTCTATATAATTTACTACCCTACTTTTACCATAGCCTCGATAGATCGCGAAGCCTTTTGACGAGTCTCCTCATCGAGTTCGATGGTTGGCGATTCGTTCTCGAGGCAAGCGATAATTGAGTCGAGTGTAATCATCTTCATATACTCGCACTCGTTGCACTTTTTACCCTCAACCGATGGTGCAGGGATAAACTTTTTCTGCGGATATTTCTTCTCCATCTCGGCCAAGATACCCGGCTCGGTAACTACGATAAAGGTGTCGCAGTCGCTCGCTCCGCAATAGGTGAGGATGCCAGCAGTAGAGCCGCAATAATCGGCCAAATCGGCCACTTCTCCCCTACACTCGGGATGGACAACCACCTTTGCCTCGGGATAGACCTTTTTTAACTCCAAAATACCCTCTTTCGAGAATTTCTCGTGCACGTGGCAAGCTCCATCCCAAAGAATCATCTTTCGGCCTGTTACCTTTTGTATATAAGAGCCGAGATTCTTGTCGGGCACGAACAAAATCTCCTTATCCTGCGAAATAGACTCCACCACCTGCAAAGCATTCGACGAAGTGCAGCAGATGTCGGTCAGAGCCTTCACACCTACGGTTGTATTCACATAGGCCACAACAAGGGCGTTCGGATTCTTAGCCTTCATCTCGGCTAACCTCTCGGCCTTGCACGACTCGGCAAGCGAACAGGTAGCCTCGGGGTTAGGGATCAGCACCTTCTTCTCAGGAGAAAGGACCTTGGCGGTTTCGCCCATAAAATGAACACCGGCAAAGAGGATGGTCTTTGCCTCTATATCGCGAGCCTTGACCGAAAGAGCCAACGAGTCACCCAAAAAGTCGGCAACCCTCTGCACCTCCGGACGGCAATAGTAGTGAGCAAGGATTGCTATACCCTTCTCCTTCTTGAGCTCTTCGATTCGTTTGATAAGATTTTCCATACTATTTTTTCTTTTAATTGCCTCTTGAACTCGAAATGTTTTTTCCACACCTGTTTATTGTTGATTCTTTATATTAAAATTAAATATTAAATAAATTTAAAAATAAACAATAACAATAAAGGCTGTTGAAACTGTTGATATCTTTTTTAGGAAAAAAGTTGCTAACCGAAGTTTTTTAAAAAATTTACAAATTATTTTGCTAACTCGCTGATAGAGCAATTTTTCCTATATGTTTTTAACAAATGTTTATAACCGCTTTCAACAAATGAACACCAATTATTTTGAACAATTATTGTCGGCTTTTATTGAACAAAACAGATAACAATTTTTAATAACTTTTGGTTTTTCTCGTTTTCCTCCGAGTTGTTAAAACTTATTAAAAGTTATGCACCACTTTTCAACACTATTTTCCCATCTTATCAACAACTTTTTGAGCCACCTGTCGATAGATGTCGGCAACCTGTGGATGGGTGTTCGCGGCAGGGTTTCCGTCGTCTGCGCCTTGCATAATATCTTGAATTATAGGCACTTCGGCCAATAAATCGACTCCTACCTCCTCGGCATAACGTTTTGCTCCGCCCTTACCAAATATATAATAGCGGTTGTTTGGTAATTCGGCCGGAGTAAACCACGCCATATTCTCTACAACGCCCAAAACAGGTATGTTTACATTCGGATTTCGGAACATCTCGACACCTCGAACTACATCAGCCACAGCCACTTGCTGAGGAGTAGATACGATGATAGCGCCACCAATGCGCAATTCGTTAATTATTGACAAATGTATGTCGCCTGTACCAGGGGGAAGATCAATTAATAAAAAATCTAAATAACCCCACTCGGTTTGGTGGATTAATTGGCGTAAAGCGCTGTTAGCCATAGTACCACGCCACAACAAAGCGTCGGTCTTGCGGATGAACATAGCGATGGAAATAAGCTTTATTCCACCCACCTCGGCAGGCACAATATAGTCGTGTCCATCCACCTGCTTTGCATCGGGCAGATAATCCTCGCAACCGAACATCTTCGACTGTGATGGGCCATAGATATCGGCATCCAAGACACCCACCTTATAACCCTCCTTTGCCAATGCGGTGGCAAGGTTTGCCGTAACGGTAGATTTGCCCACACCACCCTTGCCCGAAGCAACGGCTACGATGTGCTTGATGTTTGTGGTGGTCGAGAGGTTATGCATCTCCTCGATAGCGGCATTCTTGGCTGCGCGCTCGGCGCTCTTCTCGCCCTCCTTGACAACGACCACTACCTTGTAGTCGGGGTATGCCGAAGCGATGGTCTGCTCTACCCTACTCTTTATCTTTACGGCAAACGGATCGCGCGCCTTGCGGAAGATAAGCGATACAACCACTTTGTCTCCCTCAACCTCGGCACCCTCGAATATTCCTGCCGTTACAATATCCTGCTCCAACTCGGGGTGAAACACCCCTTTTAATAATTCTTTTATTCGTGACCTCATAAAATCAAATTGATAATTGACAATTGATAATTAAAGGTATTAATATATTTATTAAATCGTCATTGCGAGAGCCGTTAGGCTCGTGGCAATCTCCATTATTGTTTTTAATGAAATAAAAGAGTTTAATGAATTTAAGGATTGGCGCATCCTTGTACTCCCTATATTCCTTATTCTCCTTAAATTCCCTATTTTCTGCGACAAAATCTAATTTATCCCTACACTATACGGGCAGTACATCTGCACGCCCTCGCGCGAAAGTTCGCGCTTGAGAGTCTTGTAGTACCCTGCAGCTTCCATTACCTCTCGGTCCAAGGTAGGGCTCTTTATGGTGCCAGAGTTGAGAGACTGTATAAACTCGGCAAAAGGAGTGAGCTCCTCCAGC
>JAZLDJ010000022.1:0-15491 GCA_045614685.1 Alistipes sp.
CAACCACGCAAGGGCCCGAATGGCGGAGGTGTAACGCGTGTACAGGGTGCGCTCTATCCGTTTGGCTATGGATTGAGCTATACGACATTTGCCTACTCCAATCTTGCGGTGGAGCACAAGAAGGAGGGTAGCGAAAACCATATTCGTGTATCGTGCGATGTGACCAACACTGGCTCTCGCAAGGGTGACGAGGTGGTACAGCTCTATGTCAGCGACCTCTATTCGAGCGTTGTAGCATACGACTCGGTACTGCGTGGCTTTGAGCGTGTGACCTTGCAACCAAACGAGACCAAACGAGTGGTGTTCGAGCTCGTAAACGAGGATTTGGAACTCCTCGACTGCAATATGAAATGGACTGTCGAGGCTGGCGATTTCGAGATTCGCGTAGGTGCCTCGAGCGAGGATGTTCGATTGATAAAAACTATCACTATCAAATAGTTAAGATGGATAAAAGATACAACGATTTTGTTCGTCGTATTGGTCGATTTATCGACAACGAACGAATCTACACCGACGAGTTGCGCCGCTTTGCGTGGGGTACCGATGCCGGCTTCTACCGCCTCACTCCACAAGTGGTGGTGCGTGCCAAGGATGAGGCGGAGGTGTCGCAGCTGCTCGCTGTGGCTTCGGAGATGCATCTCCCCGTAACATTCCGCGCGGCTGGTACATCGCTCTCGGGACAAGCCATTAGCGACTCGATACTCGTTGTGGCGGGCAAACATTGGGAGCGCTACTCCGTAGGCGAGGGTGGCGAAACTATAACACTCCAGCCAGGTGTTGTGGGTGCCGAGGTCAATCGCATACTTGCCCCATATAGCCGAAAGTTTGGCCCCGATCCCGCCTCGATAAAGAGTGCGATGGTGGGCGGTATCGTCATGAATAACGCCTCGGGAATGTGTTGCGGCGTGTGGGCTAATAGCGACAGAGTGTTGCTCTCGGCACGATTGGTATTTGCCGATGGTGCGGTGCTCGACACTGCAGATGTGGCTAGCCGCGAGGCCTTTGCCGTGTCGCACAAGGCGTTGATAGATGAGATATGCGCCATTCGCGACGAGGTGCGTGCCGACGAGGAGTTGGCCGAGCGCATCCGTCGTAAGTATGCCATCAAGTGCGTTACGGGATTGAATATCCTTCCGTTTGTCTTGTACAACGATCCGTTCGATATAATTCTCCACTTAGTGGTTGGCTCGGAGGGTACTTTGTGCTTTGTGAGCGAGGTTACAATGCGTACGTTGCCATTGTTGCCATTGCATCGCACCGCCATGGTCTACTTCAAGACCATACGCGAGGCGTGCGAGGCTGTGGTGGCCATCAAGAGCCTCAATGTAGCGGCTGTGGAGTTGCTCGACAAGCGCTCGCTGACGGCTGCTGGTGACACTACGGGCGAGGGTCTGACAGCGTTGCTCATCGAGTTGGAGGATAAGGAGCAGTCGGCTCTCGAAGAGAAGGTGGCGCGTGTTACTGCCGAACTTGAAAAGTTTGATACCGTTACGGGGGTACGCTTCACTGCCGAGGAGAGTGAGCGTGCAAAGTATTGGGCCGTACGTTCGGGAATTTTCCCTATGGTGGGTGGATTGCGCAAGGAGGGTACGACCTGTATGATTGAGGATATCGCCTTCCATGTCGAGGATTTGCCCGAAGCAACCGAGGCGTTGTCGGCTCTGCTCGACGAGTGTGGCTACGACGATTCGTGTATCTATGGTCACGCCTTGGAGGGTAACTATCACTTCATCATAAATCAGGACCTCTCCACCGCCGAGGAGGTGGCTCGCTATCGCCATCTTATCGAGGCAGTTGCCGAGTTGGTGGTCGATAGATACGATGGCTCGTTGAAGGCCGAGCACGGCACAGGCCGTAATATGGCTCCATTTGTCGAGCGCGAGTGGGGCGCAAAGGGCTATCATATGATGTGCCGCGTCAAGCGCGCTTTCGATGGCGAGAATCTGCTCAATCCGGGGGTGATATTCAACGATGACAAGGAGTGCTACCTCAAGAACTTCAAGCAGTTGCCTCTCTTGCGTGCGGTCGAAGATGCTTCGGAGGAGGTGCGCGAGATGTACAAGCAACTCAACCGCTGTATAGAGTGCGGATTCTGCGAGGTGAACTGCGTGTCGTGCGGATATACCCTCTCGTCGCGAACTCGAATGGTATTGCAACGCGAAATTGCTCGCCTGGAGGCTTCGGGCGAGGATAAGGAGCGTTTGGCTCTGCTCAAAAAGGGCTATTCCCACTATGGCAACGACACCTGTGCGGGCGATGGTCTCTGCTCGAAGTCGTGCCCTATGGGCATCAATATATCGCACCTTACCCACGAACTGCGTCGCCTCGAAATGGGGGCAATGGGTAATCGTGTGGGCGAGTTTGCGGCCAACCACTTTGCTGGCGTGAAGGGTGCCTTGCGAGGTGTTCTTGCCGTTGCAAATGCGGCACACTCGGTGCTTGGCTCGAAGGGTATGTCGGTGCTTGGCAAGGGGTTGTATAAGGGGCTTAAGATGCCATTGTGGACTCCGTCGCTGCCGAAGAACTATCGCTTCAAGGAGGGTAGAGTGGTGCGCTCGGAGCATAAGGATAAGGTGGTCTACTTCCCAAGTTGCATCAATCAGACTATGGGCGTCGATAAAAAGTCGCGCCACCTTCGACCTTTGGTCGAGGAGATGATGTCGTTGTTCGACAAGGCGGGCTACGAGGTGATTTTGCCAAAGGCTATGGATAAACTCTGCTGCGGCACAATCTGGGAAAGCAAGGGTCTGCCCGAGTTGGCCGACAAGAAGCTACGCGAGTTGGAAGATGCGTTGTGGGAGGCTTCGGAGCAGGGCAAGTATGATGTGGTCTGCGACCAGAGCCCGTGTCTATACCGAATGAAGGAGAAGATCAAGCGAATGCACCTCTACGACTCGGCTGAGTTTGTCTGGAAGAAGATGCGCGATAGGTTGGAGTTCAAGCAGGGCGATACGCCTATTGCAATGCACCTCACCTGCTCGACTCGCAAGATGGGTATCGAGGAGGCGATGATAGGCTTGGCGCAGTTGTGCTCGTCGAAAGTTCTTTTGCCGGAGGGTGTCGGCTGTTGCGGCTTTGCGGGCGACAAGGGTATGACGCACCCTGAACTGAATGCCTACGCACTTCGCAAACTGCGTTCTCAAATCGAGGCTAACGGTATCGAGGTCGGCTACTCCAATTCGCGTACTTGCGAGATTGGACTCACTACCAATTCGGGCGTGCCGTATCGTTCGATTATCTATCTTGTGAATGAACACACACGATAAATCGAAAAAAATCGTTATCTTTGCGACAAAATAGGATATTTGTAATTTATATTTATTAACTAAAAGCACTATTTATTATGTTCAAAGGACATCCAAAAGCCCTTTACGCCTTGGCTCTCGCTAATACTGGTGAGCGTTTTGGCTACTACACAATGTTGGCTGTGTTCTCTTTGTTCCTCAAAGCGAACTTCGGCTTGGACGCAGGTGTAGCAAGTATTATTTACAGTACCTTCCTTGGTTTGGTCTACTTTATGCCGCTCTTTGGTGGTGTGTTGGCCGATAAGTTTGGTTATGGTAAGATGGTTACCATCGGTATCTCGGTTATGTTCCTGGGATATCTGCTCCTCTCGTTGCCTCTTGGTGGCGATACCATAGCGATGGTTGCAATGCTCGGTTCGTTGCTATTTATCGCAGTTGGTACAGGTCTTTTCAAGGGTAACCTGCAGGTTATGGTAGGTAACCTCTACGACGATCCGCAGTATTCTAGCAAGCGTGACTCGGCATTCTCGTTGTTCTATATGGCTATCAATATCGGAGCTTTGTTTGCTCCGACTGCAGCTGTAAAGATTAAGGAGTGGGCTGAGAATAGCCTCGGTTTCTCGGGTAACGATGCATATCACTTCTCGTTCGCAGTAGCTTGCGTAGCGTTGATTGTCTCAATGGCTATCTACTTCGCTTGCCGCAATTGGTACCGCCATGTTGAGGGTGGTAAGGGCAATAAGGCAGCTTCTGCAAAGGTTGAGGACAACCTCACACCAGCCGAGACAAAGGCTCGTATCGTAGCACTCTGCCTCGTGTTTGCAGTTGTTATCTTCTTCTGGATGGCATTCCACCAGAATGGTCTTACACTCACATTCTTCGCTGACGAGTTCAACGAGACTTCGGTATCGGGTGCTGAGACTATGCTCTTCGACGTATGGAACTTGGTATTGGTTATCGTAGCTGTATATGCAACATTCTCGGTATTCCAGAGCAATAGCACAAAGGGTAAGCTCCTTTCGGGCTTGGTTGGTTCGGGTGTTTTGGCATTCCTCGTTTACCGTCTCTTCGGCGTAGAGGCTAGCCAGACTGTTGCTATTGATGCTCCTATTTTCCAGCAGTTCAACCCATTCTACGTTGTAGCTCTTACACCAGTTTCGATGGCAATCTTCGGTGCTCTTGCAAACAAGGGCAAGGAGCCTTCGGCACCACGTAAGATTGCTTACGGTATGCTCGTTGCAGCCCTCGGTTTTGTTGTTATGGTGTTTGGCTCGCGCGGTCTTAATACCCCTACCGAGCAGCAGAGTGGTATCGTTGTAGAGAAGAGCGAGAAGTTGGCTGAGGATATGTTTAAGGCTCAGGGTAACGACAAGGCTGTAGACAAGGTTAAGAAGGATAAGGAGGCTCTCGAGAAGAAGCTTAACGATGCTCTCGCAGAGGCTAAGAAGGATAACGACGCAGCCAAGATTGCAGAGTCTGAGAAGCTTTTGGCCTTGTACAACAATGTATACACAGCAAAGACTACCATCTTGACTACTGTAGTACCTGAGGTTGTAGATACTCCTGAGGCACCTCTTAGCGAGGAGGCTTTGGTTGCTGCAAATGCTGCTGTAGCCGAGGCAAAGGAGAAGATTGCTTCTGCCGAGAAGTCGTTGACTGAGATTAAGGCAACTACCAAGCCTGTAACCCGTGTATCTTCGTACTGGTTGATTCTCACCTACCTCATTCTCACCTTCGCAGAGCTTCTCCTCTCGCCAATGGGTATCTCATTCGTAACTAAGGTGGCTCCTCCAAAGTACAAGGGTCTGATAATGGGTGGCTGGTTTGTAGCTACTGCAATTGGTAACTTCCTCGTAGCTGTAGGTGGTCTCCTTTGGGGTGGCATCTCATTGACTGTTGTTTGGTCGGTATTCGTTGTGCTTTGTCTCCTCTCGGCTCTCTTTATGTTTGTTATGATGAAGCGTCTTGAGTCCGCTACCAAATAAAAATCGTAACTGAGCGGTGAATTTTGCACCGCACTTCAATAACCGAGTTCCTCACATACGTCAAGTATGCTGTGGACTCGGTTTTTTGTTTGGCACAAAATACCCTCGCTCATTTGCAATTTTTGTAGTTGCGTGTATGCTGCGGTTTCGGGAGAAACTGTTATTGTTGAAATTCCTCCACCATATGCACTTTTGAGGGATGATGTTCTGTGTTTTTATTTGCTTAGGCTCAAAAAATCGCCCCAAGATGGTATATTATGCAAAAATTTTATTATATTTGCATTAGGAAAAGTTTTTGAAGAGTATGTTTAACCACGCATCGAACAGCTTTTTTTACTTTTACTTCTTTTCGAACGGAGAGGAGCGGTAGCTGTTGTATGCGTAGAGACAATTTGATGACCGCTCCTTGTGAAAAGGGCGGTCTCTTTAATTTAAATAGGTATGAAACGAGTAGCTATACAAGGATATCGTGGTAGTTTCCACCATATAGTGGCCGAGGCAATGGAGGGCGCCGAGGTGGAGATTCTCGCCTGCGACACCTTTCGCGAGGTGGCACAGGCCGTCGAGTATCGCACCGTAGACTATGGCATTATGGCCATCGAGAACTCCATAGCGGGTTCGATACTTCCGAACTACAGCCTTCTGCAGAGTTGTAATGTCCACATTACAGGCGAGGCCTACCTGCGTATTCGCCAAAATCTGATGGTCAATCGCGGCGTCACGCTCGAAGAGATTCGCGAGGTGGAGTCTCACCATATGGCCCTGCTCCAGTGTACCGACTATCTCGATAGCTATCGTTGGCAACATATCGAGAGCGCCGATACTGCGTTGAGTGCAGCACAGCTTCAAGCGAGTGGCTCACGCACCAAGGCGGTTATTGCAAGTACGTTGGCGGCCGAATTGTTTAACCTCGACATTGTAGCTGCCGACATCCACACCATACGCGACAACTACACACGCTTCTTGCGTATCGAATACTGCGACCGCAATCACGTGGAGTTGGCGCCTGTAGCAAATGCTAGCAAGGCTTCGCTCTGCTTCAAAATCGCAAATGTGTCGGGCTCGTTGTACGACACACTCGGCTGCTTCGAGGGGCTCGATATCAATATGACCAAACTTCAATCCTCACCCATCCCGACCGAGCCGTGGCACTATATGTTCCACGTAGATATGGAGTTTACGGATGCTAACCAATTTGCCACTGCCATCCGTCGTATGCGCGAGAGAGGTGTGGAGGCGCATATTTACGGTATTTATAAGAAAGGAATAGAGTTATGACACACCCATATAACTTCCCATTGGCCGAGCGTCTCTCCTCGGTAGGCGAGTACTACTTCTCGCGAAAGTTGCGCGAGATAGATGAGATGCGCAAGGGTGGTGCAGACATCATTTCGCTTGGTATCGGCTCGCCCGATCTTCCGCCTCACCCGTCGGTGGTGGAGCGACTTGCAGTGGAGTCGGCCAAGGAGTCGGCACATGGCTACCAATCCTATCGCGGAGCGCTCGAGTTGCGTAAGGCCTTTGCCGAGTGGTACGGCACACGCTTTGGCGTTGTGCTCGATGCCGAGAGCGAGGTGTTGCCACTTATTGGCTCCAAGGAGGGTGTTATGCACTGCGTGATGACCTACATCTCGCGTGGCGATAGGGTGCTGGTGCCCAATCCGGGCTATCCAACCTACTCCTCGGCGGTGCGATTGGCTGAGGGTGAGGTGGTGCAATACGCTCTCTGCGAGGAGCAAGGCTACCTGCCCGACCTCGACGCGCTGCCAACCGAGGGTGTGAAGATGATGTTTATCAACTATCCCCATATGCCTACGGGTGCTACCGCCACTCGCGAGGATCTGCAGCGCATTGTGGAGTGGTGTTGCAAACATCATATTCTGCTCGTGAACGACAATGCCTACGCCTTCCTTCGCACCGAGGAGCCCATCTCGATACTCTCGGTTGAGGGTGCACGCGATGTGGCCATCGAGCTCAACTCCATCAGCAAGAGCCACAATATGGCGGGCTGGCGTATAGGCGTGATTGCGGGCGAAAAGTGCCGTATAGACGAAATTTTGCGCTTCAAAAGCAATATGGATTCGGGAATATTCTTATCTTTGCAGTTGGCTGCCGCTACGGCTCTCTCGTTGGGGAATGAGTGGTATGCCGAACTCAACGGCGTATATCGTCGTCGCGAGGCCCTTGCGCGCAAGATAATGGAGCGCCTTGGTGTGGAGTGTCGCGACAAGCAAGCGGGCTTGTTCTTGTGGGGTAGAGTGCCCAATGGCGAGAGTGGCTACGACTTTAGCGATAGATTGCTGCACGAGAAGCATATTTTCGTAACGCCAGGTGGCGTATTTGGAAGCGAGGGCGAGCAATATGTGCGCATCAGCCTCTGCGCTTCGGAGGATAAATTTAACAAAGTGCTCGAACGATTGTCTATATGAATGTAACCATCATCGGATTGGGACTCATTGGAGGTTCCTTCGGACTTGCTCTACGCAAGTATGGACTTGCTGAGCGTATCTATGGCGTGGAGGCCTCGGAGAGGAATGCGCATAGAGCGTTGGAACTGGGCTTGGTCGACGAGATAGTGGAGTTCGAGCGAGCTCTCGAGGTTGCCGATGTTGTGGCCATAGCCACACCTGTCGACACCATACCGCAGTTGGCCATCAAGTTGCTCAACCGAGTGAACGAGCAACAGATAGTTCTCGATATGGGCTCCACAAAGGCGGAGTTGTGCGAGATTATCAGCCAGCACCCGCGTCGCAGTCGTTTCGTGGCGGCGCACCCAATGTGGGGTACCGAGCATAGCGGTCCCGATGCTGCGGTGGAGGGGGCGTTCCGAGGATGCAACTTGGTTCTTTGTGAGGTCGAAAAGTCGGATGCCAAGGCGGTGGAGACCGTCGAGAGCCTCTTTTCGACAATAGGTATGCAGTCGATGTATATGTCGGCCGAGAAGCACGATGTGCACGCGGCATATGTGAGCCACATTTCGCATATCACATCCTTTATCCTCTCGACTACGGTGCTCGAGAAGGAGCGCGAGAGCGAGACCATTCTCAACCTCGCGGGCGGAGGCTTCGAGAGTACGGTGCGCTTGGCGAAATCGTCGTCCCAGATGTGGATACCGATTCTCAAGCAGAACAAGTACAATATCCTCGATGTGTTGCGCGAGTATATCCACTAGCTCGAGCTCTTCCGCAAGGCCCTCGAACGTGACAACTACGACGAATTGCGCACGACTATCGAGCGTGCAAACGAGATAAGAAAAATTTTAGACAAAAGATAGACTATGATTACCAAACGACCACTTATAATCTCGGGCCCTTGTAGTGCCGAGAGTGAAGAACAACTTCTTTCGACAGCAACAGCACTTGCCGCTACAGGCAAGGTCGATATCTTGCGTGCAGGCATCTGGAAACCACGTACCAAACCTCACTGCTTCGAGGGTATGGGCGTCGAGGCGTTGCCTTGGCTTGTTAAGGCTCGCGAGATGACCGGACTCCCTATCGCCACCGAGGTGGCCAACGCCAAGCACGTGGAGGGAGCTTTGGAGTACGACGTAGATGTGTTGTGGTTGGGCGCGCGCACCACCTCGAATCCATTCTCGACACAGGAGGTGGCCGAGGCATTGCGTGGCACCGACAAGATGGTCTATGTGAAGAACCCTGTGAGTGGCGATGTCGACCTCTGGGTTGGTGGCGTGGAGCGACTTATGGCTTGCGGTATCAAGAATATCGGTCTCATCCACCGCGGCTTCTCGGGCTATGGTGCAGGTAACTTGCGAAATGCACCGATGTGGCACCTTGCCCTCGAGATGCGCCGCAGAATGCCCGACCTGCCAATGATTTGCGACCCATCGCACATATGCGGTAAGCGCGAGTACTTGGCGGAGGTGGCACAGCAGGCTGCCGATCTCGACTACGACGGATTGATGCTCGAGAGCCATATATGTCCTGAGTGTGCACTTAGCGACTCGAAGCAGCAACTCGTTCCCGAGGCTTTGGATGCACTGCTTGCCTCAATCAAGTGGCGTGCTGCCGAGTCTTCGTCGGAGAGCTACCAGACCACCCTTATGGAGCTTCGCGAGCAGATTGATAGGCTCGATTGCGAGATTCTGCAGCTCCTTGCCGAGCGTATGGATGTATCCGAGAAGATTGGTTGCATCAAGCGCGACAACGATGTGCGCATCCTTCAGGCAGCTCGTTGGGAGGATATCATGGACCGCGCCCTCGCCCGCTCCTCATCTCTAGGTCTCAGCGAGACATTCCTTTACACCATTCTCGATGCCATTCATATCGAAAGTATTGAGCGTCAGAAGATGATAATGAAGAAATAATTTGTCTAACGAGGTGATTTCTGCGTTATGCTTGTGCTCGAAATACTCTCGTTATACATATGATTAAAGTAAGAGCCTGTGAATATCACAGGCTCTTGCTTTGGTATTTTAGTCGAGCACTACTTTGTGCCGAGTATCTTCTTGAAAATGTAATTATTAATCTGCCCTACGTCACTGTCTTATTGCAACTTCGACGATATAATCGACATAAACTCCTCGCGAGTACGAGGGTCGGAGAGGAAGATTCCGGTGAAGGCCGAAGTGGTAGTCTTCGAGCCCTGCTTCTCCACACCACGCATCTGCATACACATATGCGACGCCTCGATAACTACCGCCACGCCCACAGGGTTGAGGGCCTGCTGGATGCAGTCGCGAATCTGCACGGTGAGGCGCTCCTGCACCTGCAAACGACGCGCGAAGCACTCCACCACGCGAGCAATCTTCGAGAGGCCTGTGATGGTGCCATTAGGGATGTAGGCCACGTGAGCCTTACCCACAAATGGGAGCATATGGTGTTCACACACCGAGAAGAGCTCGATATCCTTCACCACAACCATCTGCTTGTACTCCTCCTTGAACATTGCCGACTGGAGAATTGCCACAGGGTCCTGCTCGTAGCCCTTTGTGAGGTACGACCACGCCTTAGCCACGCGCTCTGGGGTCTTGATAAGTCCCTCACGCTCTGGGTCCTCGCCGAGGAGTCGCAACACCTCGCGGTAGTGATATTTCAGTTGTTCAATCTTTTCGAGGTCGTATTTGTCCTCGCGTTCGTAGTTTGCCATATTTCTTAGTTATTCTGTAAAAACTCTACAAGTTTTGCCACTGCGCGACCGCGGTGCGAGATGGCATTCTTCTCGTCGGCCGACATCTCGGCAAAGGTGCGAGTGTCGCCCTTGGGAACAAACATCGGGTCGTAGCCAAAACCCTCTGAGCCTGTCATATGGTCGATGATTTCACCCTCGACAATACCCTCGAAGAGATACTCTTTGCCTCCGAGAATCAACGCAATAACCGTACGGAAACGGGCTTTGCGATTGCTTTCACCCTCGAGATTCTTGAGCAACAAGGCGTTGTTGGCGTCGAAGTCGTGCTCATCGCCAGCATAGCGTGCCGAGCGAACACCCGGAGCGCCTCCCAAAGCCTCGACCTCCAAGCCTGTATCGTCGGCAAAGCAGTCGGCGCCTGTGCGCTCGTGAACATAGCGCGCCTTCAGCAGGGCGTTGCCCTCGAGCGTCTCGGCAGTCTCGGGAATATCCTCGGTGATACCACACTCGTGCAAGGTCTTGAGGGCAAACTTACCCTCCAAAAGAGCCTGCACCTCGCCCAACTTGTGGGCATTGTTTGTTGCAAAGATTATCTCGTTCATTTAGTGTTCAACGTTTCAATTACTTATTTAGAGGTACAAAAGTAGTAAATTTATCGGAAATCTCAACTGTTACACCTCGTTGCGTATTCAAAATGTTATCCTTGTAGAGGATGTTTACCCTGCCCGAGTTGAGTACACCGCCATAATACACCATCGGTTGGGCAGTTTCGAACTCGATGATATAGTCGGGTGTAGCCGATGAGTTCCTCTCTAAGGAGCTGCCCTCGGCATTTGCAAAAGTGATATCCAAACACTCCCTCGATGCGTTGTAGTTGTACTCCACATCCGCCTTCAAGATGCTGCGATAAGAGGCTTGGTAGGCGTACAAATCGTCGAAGTCGAATCTAAACTTTGTTGGCTCACCCACAACACCCTTCACGGTACCAAGTTTGTAAGGCTCCATATAGGTGCCATACTGCACCGTGATAGTCCACTCTCCGCCCTCTTCGAGCATCTTGCCTGCGGTATCAACCGTATAGATGCGCTGGTAGCCATAGGTCAGCTTGTAGAGGCCATCCTTCAAGAAGATATCGGGGTTGTAGCCCTTATATGCCTTGTTGCCATACTCGGCGCCACGCAGCGTATCGTTCAACTGCGCTATGGCCAGGACGTGCTCATACTGACCGCTAAACACACTTTGCGTTCTATTCCACAATAGATTGTTTGCCTTGTTCGGATTTGAGTCTGAACCGCCCTCCAAATGGCACGATGTTGCCACAAAAAGTGCCGCAAGGGCAACCGCCAAAATAGAAATATACTTTCTCATAACTCTGCCCTCCTACTTTTTAACTGCATTAAATCTATAACCGATGCCGGCACGCAACCAGCCGCCCATACCCATACCAATCTCGGCAAAACCGAAGAAGTTGCGACCAAACGAACAGCCAAAGAGCGTTGCATCGCCCCATACATAGAGGTCTTCGAAGTCGGTGACAACGCCGAGCGACACCGACGAATACATCTGCACCTTCTCGCGATAGAACCAGTTGAAACGCACTGTAGGCATCACCGAGAGGGTGTAATAGTTTAGATTCTCTACTTCGTTGTTTGTATACGCATCACGTCGTGAGCGAGTAGAAGCGCCAAAGACCACCTGACCACCATATTGCAACCACTTGCGGTCGTGGTAGGTGTAGGTCAGCGAGTAGTTGCCTACAAAGATGCGCGGTGTGAGATAGGTGTCGGCATACTGCATATCCTTGCGGAAGTTAGGATAATAGTCGACCATACCTTCGTCCAATGCCAACAAGGTTGGAATGCTTAGAGTTCCCACGCCGACACGAATATCGTGCTTCGGCGAGAAGTGTGGGATGGTCCTCACGATTGTGATAACCTGCCCCTCGTCGGTCTCGACAACCGACTTTGTCCTTGATTGCGCCACAACTCCTTGCGCCACAAAGAGTGCAACCATCAAGAACACAAATTTCTGAATTGTTCTCATAAGGGTATTTATTAAAAAGTTAAACATTTTGGGTGGTAAATTTTGCATTGCAAAATACCCCCCCCCTCGAATATGTTGATTATCAGACTGTTGGCTTTTAATTGATAGTTGTCAATTCTCAATTAGTTCTCTGCCTCAAGCAGAGAGAGTTTGTGGTCCGCAACGCACTTGTCGATAATGGTCTTGACCACCACATCCATCTCCGAGCCTTCGCTATAGTTGGCCGGACAGACGTGGTTTACGCGGTTGTCGCGGATGAGGGTGCTCATCTCGCCACGCTTGGACTCGTCCTTTGGGTTGTAGACCGCGATGGAGTGACCACCAAAGTTTTTCACAAGGCGCATGCAAGGGATGTCGGTGGTTCCGTCACCCACATAAATCATTCGCGAGAATGGCACTGGGCGAGCCTTCTCCTCCATATACTGGTTCACCTGCTTGGTGTCGTAGACCGACTCCACGCCCTTGTTAATCTTGAAGATAAACTGTGTCTTGTTGGTGTAGTTCACAGCCACGCCAGGCCAATAGGCTATGCCATCGACGTTGTAGAGGAACGAGCAGGCGTAGATCTTGCGGAACTTGTCGGCGATGGGTGTACCCTCGATAATCTCCTTCAGGCCCGATGAGTTGATATAGTGCACCACGCGCACACCTCGCTCCTCGCCATAGGTGTTGATGCGGTCGAACCACTCCATAACGCCCTCGTAGAGCTCCACCTTCTTGCCCGACTCCTGGAATGCCTCACGACGAAGCGACAAGCCTTTGGCTTGTGCCGAGCGAATCATCAGGGCCATATATGTCAAAATCTGGTCGGCATCCTGCTGCTCGGCAAGGTGATTTGCCTCGTTCCAGAACTCGAAGTTACTCTTGCCAACGGCTGGAATAAAGTCGTACTCCTGCATATTTCCCGCAGCGAGTGTGCCGTCGAAATCGTAGATAAGTGCAATGGTAAATTTAGGGTCTACAGTGCTCATAACTCAACTATTTATATATATAGATGCTACAAAGTTAATAAAATTTGATTAAAAAGTCGCTTCAAATCGCTATCTTTGCAAATAAAGATTTGCCGAAAGATGAATATTCTTCGAATTATAGCTTCAGCTTTTGCATTGTTTGCGTCGGCGATATGCTCGGCACAGAATATCACCATAGAGTGGATGGCCGAGAGTGCACAAATGGTCACTCGCGGAGGTTATGCCCGCATCAAGAGGGTCGACTCTCGTCACGCTATGGTCTATGGTGCAGGCGCGGCCTCGTGGATTCGCTTCAGCGATGATGGGTGCGAGAGCTGGGGTCAGGCAAAGGAGATTGCTCGTGGTGATGGCTACAACTACACCAATAGCGAGCTCTTGCAACTGCAGAGCGGACGGCTGCTTGCAATGTGGAATGCACGACCTCGCCACGGTGAGGATTTGCCCTACAAGATTATGTGCGCCCTCTCCGAGGATGGTGGAGCAACGTGGAGCGAGGGTAGGGATCTCTATGTGGCGGGTAACGAGCCACGCGTAGGTTGTTGGGAGCCCGTAGCCTTGCAGCTACTTTCGGGCGAGATACACATCTACTTTGCCAACGAGGCGCCCTACATCACAAGTACCGAGCAGGAGATTTCGTTGCTAAGATCGTTCGACGATGGTAAGACGTGGAGCCGAGCCGAGCGAGTGTCGTTCTTTGCTGGCAAGCGCGACGGTATGCCTGTGCCAATCTACCTGCCGCACTCCAAGGAGATAGCCATGGCTATCGAGGATAATGGCATACGAGGTCGCTTCAAACCTGTTATAGTTCGCACAGCAAACAATTGGCGCGAAGGCTTTGTTGCAGGAAACGATGCTCGTCGCGAGGAGGCCCTCTCGTCACGATGGGCTGTACACGACACCATCTATGCAGGTGCCCCCTACCTTATCCGCCTGGGCGAGAAGCACACCCTGCTCTCCGTTCAGTCGACCGAAGGTCGCAAGGGTGGTAGCCACCACTACTCGAATATGCAGGTCTATGTGGGTGATAGGAGTGCACGCCACTTCCGCAACCGCTCCACGCCGCTGCCCAATCTGCCGACGGATGGGCACGCCCTGTGGAACTCGCTGGCCCAAGTCGACGACGATACGGTTATTGCCGTAATGTCGGTTGGAGGCCTCGAGCCAGGTCAGAACGGTGTGTGGACCGTGAAGGGAAAAATTGTCAAGAAGTGACCCCTTTACCGATAATTTTCACTATTTTTGCATCTGTAAACCGAGAATAACAAAAAATATATAGAACTATGGAGTTTAAGAAAGTTTTGGCTAAACGCCGCAGCACGCGCAAATTTTTGCCTACGCAGCCTTCGCGCGAGGTGTTGCTCGACATTGTGCACGATGCTCTCACTGCACCTTCGTCGCGTAATATGCACACCACTCGCTTCTTGATTGTTGACGACCGCGAGACCCTCGACAAGATGGCCTCGTTGCGCGATTTTGGTGCAAGCTTCCTCAGCGAGGCCACAGCCGCAATCGTAGTTATGGGCGACACCACCAAGACCGACCTCTGGCGTGAGAATTGCGCCATCTCGGCTACAATGTTGCAGCTCTCGATTGTGGACCACGGCATGGCTTCGTGCTGGGTACACGCTTGCGACCGCCCACGCTTTCAGGCTGAGCCCGAGGGTGAGAAGGCCGAGGAGTATCTCCGTTCGTTCCTTGCCATACCCGAAAATTGCAAGGTGGAGTGCGTGATAGCACTTGGCTACTCCGACTTCGAGCCTAAGCCTCTCCCTGAGTGGGATGCCGAGGCGTGCGTGATGTGGCATAAGTAGAGCCAAAAAAGCACAAACAGAGTGGGGTGTTTTGCAACATTCCACTTTTTTTGTACCTTTGCAGCGCAGATTCGGTTCATCGCTGCCTCGCTTGCGAGGGGGAGGAAAGTCCGAGCAACACAGAGCACCGTGCAAGTTAACGGCTTGATGTTCGAGAGGGTATAGTAGCGTAACAGAGAATAACCGCCACGGGTTTCGGCCTGGGGTAAGGGTGAAAAGGCGGGGTAAGAGCCCACCGCGAGGGCAGCAATGTCACTCGGTCAGTACGCCTCACGGGTTGCAAGGTTATGTATATCGGCAATTAAGGGTTGCTCGCCCAATGCCGAGGGGTAAACCGCTAGAGGTGGC
>JAZLDJ010000023.1:0-1568 GCA_045614685.1 Alistipes sp.
ACACCAAGTATATCGAGTCGAAGGGCTGGCGCTACGAGGTGACCTCGTTCTCGGAGGGCGTTGTTGGCGGCTACAAGGAGGTTATCCTCAAAGTTACGGGCGACAGCGTATATGGCACCTTGAAGTATGAGTCGGGCGTACACCGCGTACAGCGTGTGCCACAGACCGAGACTCAGGGCCGTGTTCACACCTCGGCAGCTTCGGTAGCCGTTTTGCCTGAGGCAGACGAGTTCGACTGCGAGGTTTCGTGGAACGATATTCGCAAGGATATCTTCTGTGCTTCGGGCCCTGGTGGTCAGTCGGTAAATACCACCTACTCGGCTATCCGACTCACCCACATCCCTACAGGTATCGTCGTGCAGTGTCAGGACCAGAAGTCGCAGATTAAGAATACCGAGAAGGCGTTCGAGGAGTTGCGTACCCGTATCTTCAACCTCGAGTACCAGAAGTACCTCGATGAGATTGCTTCGAAGCGTAAGACTCTCGTGTCGACAGGCGACCGTTCGGCTAAGATTCGTACCTACAACTATCCGCAGGGACGAATCACCGACCACCGTATCAACTACACGATATACAACCTCTCGGCATTTATGGATGGCGACATTCAGGACTGCATCGACCACCTTATCGTAGCCGAGAATGCGGAGCGCTTGAGGGAGCAAGAACTTGGATAGTTGAGAGTTGGAAGTTGAGAGTTGAGAGATTTTTAATTTTGCATTTTGCATTCTGCATTTTGCATTTTGTGTCTGCCATAGCGCAGACACAAACTCCGCTCTACATCGTAAATGGTGTGGAGATGGAGAGTGTGAGGCATATCCCCGAGGAGAATATCGAGCATATCGACCACCTCGCGGCTAACGAGGAGAGCGTTGCCAAGTATGGCGAAAGGGCTAATAATGGTGTCATCATCGTGACTCTTCGCTACGACAAGGAGGCGAAGTTTATGGGCGAGAAATCGCTTGCAGACTACGTCTCGGAGCGAGTGAAGTGGCCCGAGAACTATGGTGTGGCGCGATTTGTGGCACGATATACCATCGCGTCCGATGGCTCGTTTGTGCTCGGCTCGATTCTCGAATCCTCCGACAATCAGTTCCGCAAGCGCGTGCTGAAGGCGCTGCAAGATATGCCACGATGGCAACCAGCAACCAAGCAGGGCAAAGCGGTCGAGAGCGACTATGTCCTCTCGGTGCAACTCCCAAAGGGCAAGGCAATGCCGAAGGAGCCGTATATTATAATACGATAAGCAAAATGGATAAAAGTCACATAACCCTATCACAACTTCAGGGGCGAATATCAATCGCTCTGGCGGAGGCTTTGCCGTTGCCAGTATGGGTATGTGCGGAGGTGGCAGATATCAAAATCAACGCTTCGGGTCACTGCTACATCGAGCTTATCGAGAAGGACGAAAAAACCGGTGCAACACAGGCGCAAGCGAGAGCAACAATTTGGCGCTCGCAGGTGATGAACACCGTGGGTAGATTCGAGCACGAAACAGGACAACGCCTAACGAAGGGTATGAAGATACTCTTCCGCGCCACCGTTCAGCACCACGCCGTCTATGGAATGTC
>JAZLDJ010000024.1:0-5555 GCA_045614685.1 Alistipes sp.
CTATGGTGCCGCGACCGGTAACACTCGAATTATAATCCTCAACGGATTCACCAACTCGGGTGACATCATCTTCGAGGGTAAAAACAATGGTGCTTACAAGGATGACGACACTATGCAAAACCGCAACTTCGTTGATATGGGAGGTCTGTTCGGTGTAGTGGCTTCCACCATCGTATTCTCAAACGAAGCCAATCCATCGTGGACCGGCGATGTAGTGAATACCGGAACTATCAAGTTCGCAGGCTACTGCAAGAATGCTGTACAGTTGGGTGGTATCGCAGGTTATATGCAGGGCAGCACACCAATCATCACTGAGGGTAAGTTCATCAACACTGGCGATATCATCTGCACGGGTAAGTACGACAATACATACGCAGCAAATGGCATTGGCGGTGTTGCAGGTCTCTCGGGAGGCATCATCGACAATGCTCAGGTATTCTGCACAATCGAAGCACCTTCGTTCCCTAATGTGGGTATGATAACTGGTGCTACTGCTCGCACCGAGACAGCCAAGGTGACAAACTGCGGCGTAGGTGGCAAGTATTTGGTAGAGCACGATGAGGAAGAGGATGAGACTATCGAGACAAAGATTACATCGTCGAACTACTACAAGTATATCTACGGCAAGTCGATAGATTGGAGTGGCATCGAGAACTACGATGGCAACACCCATCTCTCGGCATCGCCTGTCACACCAGCCAATTAATAACCCTTAAACACCATAAGCGATTATGAAAAATTATTTGAAACCCGAATTTTACATCGTCGATGTGGCTGTCGAGGGCGGCTATGGCGACAGCGTCGGACTGCCAAGCTTTGGCACAGAACAAGACGAACTAGTTTACTAAGAAATAGGGCTCCAATCGGAGCCCTATTTACTTAGTCGAGAGACGAGAGATGAAAGAGTCGAGAGACGAGAGAGACGAAAACAAATTTTTAATTTTTAATTTTCAATTAAAACAAGTTTTTCGTATCTTTGTTAATCGAAACTAAACAAACAACAATAAAACACAAATTATTATGGCAGAATTCAATAGATATCGTTCGATCTACTCGCACGACGAGTTGATGGAGCGTCTGCGCAAGTTGAAGCACTTTGCGCTCGATATGGATGGCACAATCTACCTCGGTGCAACCCTCTTCCCATATACCAAGGGCTTCCTCGGCGGCGTAAAGGAGATGGGTCTTAACTACTCGTTCCTTACAAACAACCCTTCGGCAGGTATCTCGGACTATCTCGCAAAGTTGGCTAAGCTCGGTATCGAGGCTACTCGCGAGGAGATGTACACCACCTCTATCGCAACCATCGACTACATCAAGACTCACTACCCCGAGGCTAAGCGCTTGTTCCTACTCGGCACACCTTCGATGATTGCCGAGTTCGAGAATGCGGGCTTTATCTCGACTGCAGACTCTGCTGACGATGTACCCGATGTGGTGGTTGTGGCATTCGACAAGACCTTGCAGTATGACCGTCTCTGCCGCGCAGCGTGGTGGGCGTCGCAGAATGTGCCTTACATCGCCACAAACCCCGACCGCGTATGCCCTACCGACCAGCCTGTAGTGTTGGTGGACTGTGGCTCTATCGCTGAGTGTATCGCTCACGCCACAGGTCGTCGTCCCGACATCACCCTCGGCAAGCCAGATCCAAATATGCTCTCAGGCATCCTCACTCGCTTCGGCTACGAGTCGGACGAGGTAGCTATGGTGGGTGACCGTATCTACACCGATATCGAGATGGCACACAATGCAGGTGCATTTGGCGTATTGGTACTCTCAGGCGAGACTACACTCGAGGTGTGCGACGCAGCACCAAAGCAGCCACACTTGGTATGCGACAGCATCGAGGTACTTGGCGAACTCGTTAAGGAGGCTCACGGATTGAAATAACAGAGAAAACCAACTACTAATATGGACGCTCAAACTCAAAAGCGATTTAAGAGTTGGCAGTGGCGAACAATCATCGTGACGATGATAGGCTACGCCTTCTTCTACTTTGTTCGCAAGAACTTCTCGTTCGCAATGCCAGGCTTGGCTGCCGAATATGGAATCTCGAACACCTCATTCGGTATCGTGATGACCATCGTAGGCCTTGTGTATGGTTTTTCGCGCTACTTCAACGGCATCTTGGCCGATAGAATGAATGCTCGTTACCATATGTCGATTGGCCTTGCACTTTGTGCCTTGGCGAGCCTTGCTTTCGGTTTTGCACCGCATCTACTCGGCATCGAGATTGGCGCGGCGCCACACACCTTGATTGTGGCCTTTGCAACGCTCTTGGTGCTGAACAACATCTTCCAGGGTAGCGGTTTCCCTCCGTGCGCACGACTCTTGTCGCACTGGATTCCGCCACAGGAGTTGGCTACAAAGCAATCTATTTGGAACACATCTCACTCGATTGGCGCATTCATATTGGCTCTCTTCTGCGGATACATTATGAGTAATATGGGTAGCGACGTCAGCAACTCGCGCCAGGATGTGGACAACATCACCAAGAACTATGTTTCGACCCTCTTTAAGGACGATGTAAAGAAGTCGGACGGCAACATTGCCAAGGTGAAGGAGGTATGCAAGCCTGAGGCTATCGAAAATGGATACTCGGTGAAGGTACGATACACCCTCAAGGATAATCCGGATAGCGTGCTTGTAGGCGACTACCTCTTCTCGCACGAGAACTTTATGGCCGTGAAGAGTGCCATCGACAAGGCTCAGGCCGAGAATCGCGAGATTAAAGCCTCCGAGATTGCCGAGGAGTGCAACCTCAGCCTTGCACAGGCCAAAGCTACACAGACCATCGTAACTCGCACCGAGCACGCTGGCGCGTGGAAGTGGGCCTTCTGGTTGCCAGGCATCATCGCATTGGTGGGCGCAATAGGTCTCTTTGCATTCTTGCGCGACACACCAAAGTCGGTGGGTTTGCCTGAGTTGGAGACCTCGAAGACCGCCTTGGACAACGACGAGAACGATGCTGCGGCTCGCCGAGCATACGTAAACAAGATGGTCTACAAGAACCCTATCATCTGGGGATTGGCCTTGGCTAACTTCTTCGTATATGTCGTTCGCTTCTCGGTACTCGATTGGGGACCAAAGTTCTTGACCGAGGCTTGCAATATGTCGTACGAGAAGGCTGGTATTGCAGTTGCAGCATTCGAGATTATGGCCATCGTAGGAACACTCGTTGCGGGATGGTTTACCGACCGATTCTTCGCTGGTCGCTCGCACCGCACTTGCCTACTCTGCATGGTTGGCGCAGGAGTCTCGATGGGCGCATTCTACTACTTCTACCTCCACCCGGGTATTGTTGCCGACGAGGTGATGATTGCTGTGTTGGCTATGGCAGGATTCTTCATCTATGGTCCACAGGCGCTTATCGGCATCGCCGCAGCAAACCACGCTACAAAGAAGGCTGCCGCTACAGCAAATGGCTTGGTGGGTATCTTCGGCTATCTCTCGACCGCAGTATCGGGTATCGGTATGGGTTGGTTGGCCGATAAGTTCGGTTGGAACTATGTATTTATTGGCGTAATCGCTATGGCATTCGTGGGCATGGGTGTATTCATTGCTATGTGGGGTGCTAAGCGCGACGGTTACGATAAAGCAAACTCTTAAAATTATGAAAAAGATATTTTTGTTATTGGCCATATTGGCATTTGGTGCCACTGCAACCACAGTGTCGGCACAGAAGGTACGCGTGATGTCGTACAACGTACGCAACGGACACGGCGTGGATGGCATTAAGGATATTAAGCGTTGTTCGAAGATTATCCTCGATGCTCGTCCCGACGTTGTAGCTGTGCAGGAGTTGGATAGTATGTCGCGCCGCAACCGCAAATATGTTCTTGGCGAGATGGCCAAGCAGACCGGTTACTACGACTACTACCACCGCACCATTCCTTACAAGGGAGGTGCCTATGGTATTGGTATTCTCTCGCGCGAGAAGGCGTTGTCAACAGAATTCTACCCACTCCCATGCCGTCGCGAGCCTCGTGGATTGCTCGTTGTGGAGTTCAAGAAGTACTATCTGCTCTGCACCCACCTCTCGCTCAACGAGGAGGATAGAGTAACCTCGGTGAAGATTATTCGCGACATCGTGTCGAAGCTCGACAAGCCAGCATTCATCGCAGGCGATATGAACGCTCGACCAAACTCGAGACCGATGAAGGAGTTCCGCAAGTTTGCACAGGTGTTGAACGACCCATCGAAGTTCACCATCTCGTCGAATAAGCCTCGCGCTTGCATCGACTACATCTTGGGCGTGAATGGCAAGTTCAAGGTTAAGAAGGACTACGTCTATAGCAACGTATTGGCTTCGGACCACCTTCCGCTCTATGTAGATGTTAAGATTTCGAAGCAGAAAAAGTCGAAGAAATAACCAATGGCTGACAACTATTTAGGTCGCAAAATGGAGGAGTACGAGGCGCAGAAATGCGCCTCGGTACGTACTCGCAGGGTTTCGCTCGTGTCGTTGCTTGCGAAGAATCGCTCGACACGAGGCTTCGACCCTTCGTTCAAGGTGCGCAAAGACCAGCTCATCTCGCTCGTCGAGGCTGCCCGTCTTGCTCCTTCGGCAATGAATCAGCAGGTACTACGCTACCGCCTTGTTACTGAGGAGGAGGCGCACCTTGTGTTGCCTCACATCTGCCTGGGCGCAGCATTGCCCGAGTTGAATCTGCCTCTACCAGGCACCGAGCCCAATGCCTTTGTGGTTATCTGCACCGATAAGGAGAGCCGATTCGTCGATATGGATATGGGCATCGCCACGCAGACCATTCTGCTGCGTGCGGTGGAGATGGGGCTCAATGGCATTTGCATTGCAGCATTCGACAAGGAGCAGGTGCGCGGGGCGTTGCAGCTACCCCTCACTCCGCAACTGATTTTGGCGATAGGACGCTCGGCCGAGAATATCAAGATTGTGGATGTAGCCGATGGCGAGAAGACCACCTACTACCGTGAAAATGGCGTACACTGCGTGCCCAAAATAGAGACCAAAGACCTTATATTATAATAGGTATAGGAGGTATTTGCATACAAAAGAGAAATCCCGCCCAACATTGGACGGGATTTTTCTTATCTACAACAGTAGATGACTACTTGATACGCTCGTAGTACTCGCGGGTGCGGGTATCAACGCGGATCTTATCGCCAGTGTTGATGAACAAAGGTACCTTGATAGTAGCACCAGTGTTTACGGTTGCAGGCTTGAGCGAGTTGGTCGAAGCGGTGTCACCCTTGATACCTGGCTCGGTGTAGGTAACCTCCATATCAACGATTGGTGGAAGCTCTGCTGCCAAAACGATATCCTTATCGGTGTGGTACATAACCTCAACGATCTGGCCGTCAGCCATAAGGTCATAGTTCTCGATGAGCGACTTCTCGATGTTGATCTCCTCGAAGGTCTCGGTGTGCATAAAGTGAGCACCGAGGTCATCCTCGTAGGTGAACTGGTATGGACGACGCTCAACGCGTACCTGCTCGATCTTGATACCTACCGACGAGAAGGTATTCTCGAGAACGCGACCGTTCTCCAAGTTCTTGAGCTTCGAACGAACGAATGC
>JAZLDJ010000025.1:0-14979 GCA_045614685.1 Alistipes sp.
GAAGACTAAGCGTTTCTGGTCGGAGGAGGAAGGCCGATGGATTACCTTGAAGGTTTCTGCTTCGGGAATCAAAACAATTAACAAGAAGGGACTCGCTGCTGCTCTCAAAGGTGCTGCTGCTCCCAAGAAAATCTACTAAAATTTAACAAGACATGGCAAAGAAAGGTAACAGAGTTCAGGTCATCTTGGAGTGCACCGAGCAGAAGGAGAGTGGCGTACCAGGAATGTCGCGCTACATCACCACTAAGAACAAGAAGAACACCCCTGACCGTTTGGAGCGTAAGAAGTACAATCCATACTTGAAGAGAGTGACTTTACATCGTGAAATTAAGTAATAAGGAGGTAAAGAGTTATGGCAAAGAAAGCAGTCGCAACGCTTCGTACTGGTGTAGGTAAGCAGTTTACCAAGTGCATCAAGATGGTTAAGTCGGAGAAGACAGGTGCCTACATTTTCAAGGAGGCAATTGTTCCGGTTGATCAGGTAGCAGAGTATATGAAATAATAACTCGCACCAATGTATTTAGGAGTTTGCTCCTAATACAAAAGGCTGTTCATCGCGAACAGCCTTTTGTGTTTTGTATAGTGCCGTGGCACTATTTGAAAATGTCGTTCAACAACGCTGCCAAGCGGTAGCCCGCCTTAGCCATACACTTGTTGTGGATATCCTCGTAGCGGTTGTGCACCTCAACGGTAATCAACACAACACCAGGGTATACCACCTCGAGACAACGAACAACATCCTCACCAACGTTCTCGGCCCAGAAACGAGGGCTTCCCTTCTCGTATTCGGACTTCTTATCTCCGAGGAAAACCTCGATATCCTCTGCATAGAACTGTGGCGAGAAGACATCGTGGCGGTTGGTGTAGTTGTGCCACAAGCCGTGCCAGCTAGTCTCGATAATTTTCTTCTTTGCAGCTTTTACTGTATAGTTGAAGCCTTTGGTAGCCTCGTTGCCTTCGATGCGGATGTTCGAGATGGTGTGGATATCACCCACAACGTGAATTAAGGTACGCAACGATGCCAACACCAACGAGTCGCTCTCGTTCTTGCGGTTGCGAAGCACCTCGACCGCCTTCTCGACAACTACTACAGCGTCGTTCTCGTAGGTAGTCACCGACTTGCCCTCGGCATTGAGCGTTGCAACCTGCCACTGCTTAACGTTCTCCCACACGGGATTCTTGCGTAACGAGAAGAGCCACGCTGAATTCTTGGTTATATCCGACTTAAGGATGCTCTTAACCTCGTTCTTAGCGTTCTCGGTCAAGTGCTTTTCGGCCAATACGGCAATGGTTTGGTGGCCTAAGGTCTTGTATGCATATGCCTCGTTTGCCATCAACATTAGGGCAAACACAACAACTATAATCTTTTTCATTCTCTCGTCCTCCTCTTATTATTTGAAAATACGGTTGAGAATATACGCCAAGCGGTAGCCGCCAACAGCAAGCTGCTTGTGTGTCATATCCTCGATTGTCTTACGCTTCTCCTTGCTCATCTTCTTGAACTCCTCGTTCTCCTCCCAATAGTCGAAAGTCTCGACCATCTTGCGAGCGTTGGCCTGTCCCCACTTATAAGGGTTGCCCTTGCAGAACTTCTTTATCTCCTTCTCCGAGTAGGTGTCGTAGGTCTTAGCGAAACGCTCGATATTCCACTTTGGATGGAGGAACATAGGTGCTGCATCCCAGAATCTGTGGCGAGCAGTCTTCTTACCGCCAATCTTGATGATTTTCTTCGTAGGGAACTTCATATCCTTAGGGTAGGTCACGTGACCAGGGCAGTGCATGTCGGTGGTCATGTGGATAAGGAGTTTGATATTCATAGCCACAATCGAGTCGGGCATATTCTTGTACTGTCCCTTCTCCATCTGCTTCATAATCTTGTCGATGCGAGTTACTGGGTCGCGATCGGGATTGCCGCCCTTACCATAGAGGTTGAAGTTGTGGTCTACATAGTGCGAGTGTGCGGTGCATACCTCGCCAAAGCCCTTGCAGCTACGCCAGTAGTCTTGCCACGATGCGTGATAGGGTAGTGTGTGCTTCAAGTAGCGACGGCACTCAGTTTTTGCCTTCTCGGTCAAATGTTGCTCGGCAATATAAGCAGAGATGCGGTGTCCCCACTTACCCCAAGCCATTGCACTCTGCACGCTGAATGTGGCGACGAGCACAAGGATGATAACTGAAATTTTACTCTTCATAAAAAGGTTTTTAAGTATATAATAAATAAGTATAAAGCCTATTCTATACTACAAAGATAGCTGAAATTGTGGTTTGAACAACCTCCATGGACGATTATTTATAGAGTTCGCCCTGCCAAGCGTTGCGCTCGGTGAGGCGACGTTCGAGCATATTCCAAAGTGTTTCGTTGCGTACCAAGCCCCAGTTGCGGCCGTGGTGGTAGCGAGGCGGAGCCTCCGATGCAAAACGCTCGACTACGATGTCGGGGCGAAGGCGGCGCAGAATCTCGGTGAAGAGGTTGAGATACTCCTCCAACTCCCAAAAGCGGAATCGCTCGGGATGTTCGTCGTATTCGCGCTCCATTGCCGTGCCTTTGAATACCTGAAGCTGATGGAATTTAACCGTTGTAAGTGGCAGAGCATTAATGCGTTGTACCTGCTCGAGAATCATCTCGTCGCTCTCTCCTGGAAGTCCCAAAACAAAGTGTGCGCCTACCGAAATTCCTCGCTCTGCGGTCATCTTCACGGCGCGTTCGGCACAGGTAAAATCGTGCCCACGGTTTATGGCTTCGAGGGTCGAATCGTAGGTCGATTCTATGCCATATTCGATGGTGATGTAGTGCTCCTTTGCAAGCTCTGCAAAATAGTCCAAAATCTCCTCCGAAACACAGTCGGGACGAGTGCCGATTACGGCACCTACAACCTCGGGATGAGAGAGTGCTTCGTCGTAGCGCTGGCGCAGAATTTCGAGTGGAGCGTAGGTGTTTGAAAACGACTGAAAATAAGCAAGATAGTGCGATGCAGTGCGGTAGCGTCGGCGGTGAAATTCTATGCCCTCTTCAATCTGCTGAGTGATGCTTTTCGAGGGCTGGCAATAGGATGGTGTGAAGGCTTCGTTGTTGCAAAAAGTACAACCTCCGAAACCCACTTTTCCGTCGCGATTTGGGCAGGAGAAACCTGCGTTTATCGCCACCTTCTGAACGCGCTCGCCAAAGCGTCGGCGGAAGTATGCCGAGTAGCTGTTGTAGCGTCTTTCGTCACCCCAAGAATAAGCCATTTCTCTAATTTTCTGCAAAAATAGTATTTTTATACTATTTTGTTCGGTTTTTGCAGGGAAAATGTTTATATTTGCAAGACAATTAAAACCTGACTACTATGGAAAAGAGTTTGACATTGAACTACATCAAGGCGGAGCATATCGAAGATTTGCCACAGGCCGACCGCGAACTTATTGCCGAGGCGCAGAAGGCCACCGAGTTGGCGTATGCAAAGTACTCGGGCTTTCATGTCGGTGCAGCTGTGCGCTTGCGCAGTGGCAAGATTATGCGTGCGGCCAACTCCGAGAGTGAGGTATTCCCATCAGGCTTGTGTGCCGAGCGTTCGTTGCTCTACTATGTCGAGGCTAACCACGCCGACGATCCTGTAGAGGCGTTGGCTATTGCTTCGAATCCTTCGGAGCGCGAGTGCTATCCGTGCGGCGGATGCCGTCAGGTGATTCTCGATGTGGAGCGCCGTCAGGGCACACCAATCCGAGTGATAATGAGCGGTAACGGCTCGGCCTCGATTGTTGAATCAGCGCAGTTGTTACTTCCGTTCACATTTCAACTCTAAAAAAACTCCTAACTCCTAGCTACTAACTCCTAACTAAATAAGATGTTTAATCCAGACGATATTTTGTACGAGGACAATCACTTGCTCGTGGTGAATAAGCGAGTGGGTGATTTGGTGCAACCCGATAAGACGAGCGACGATGCGCTCGAGAACTATTTGAAGGCATTTCTTAAGGTGCGCGACCATAAGCCGGGGGATGTGTTTCTGGGTGTGGTGCATCGTATAGACCGCCCCGTGAGCGGTGCGGTGCTCTTTGCCAAGACCTCGAAGGCTTTGGTGCGTCTGAACGAGATGATTCGCAAGGGCGAGATTCACAAGCACTATTGGGCTATTGTGGAGTCACGTCCTACAACGGAGCAGGGTAGCCTTCGCCACTACATATTGCGCGATGGCAAGACCAATCGCTCGCACGCCTATAACTCTCCGCGTGGTGATGCCAAGGAGGCTCGCCTAAACTACGAGATGCTCGGTTGCAGCGACCGCTATACCTTGCTCGATGTGGAGCTCCTTACGGGTCGTCATCACCAAATCCGTTGCCAACTCTCGAAGATGGGTTGGCCAATCAAGGGCGACTTGAAGTATGGCGCTAAGCGCTCGAACCCAAATGGTGGTATCTCGCTTCATTCGCGCTCGTTGGAGTTTATACATCCGGTGCGTAAGGAGAAGATTAGTATTGTTGCTCCTGTTCCGCAGGACGATAATTTGTGGCGTTATTTTGACGAAAGTGTGCAGTAGAGTATGAAACGTGCGGTTAAAATATTTGTTGTTACTCTAGCAGTAATGCTGTCGGTGCAGGACCTCTACGCTTGGAGTGCAAAAGGTCACGCTGTAATTGGTTATATAGCAGATGCAAATCTCACACCAAAGGCTCGCGAGATGTGTGATAAATACCTCGGCGGTACGTTGTCATCACACGCATCGTGGATGGATAAGGTGCGCTATACGAAGGAGTATCACCATACTGCTCGTTGGCACTCGGTGGGAGTCAAGGGCGAAGAACTTGTGCCATCGCAACTCACAGGCTCGAAGGCACGTTATGACACACCTATGCAGCAGAATGACCACGGTGTTGCTCGTTTGGCAGAACTCGTGGAGCAGTTGAAGGACTATCGCAACTTGTCGGATTCGGCGGTGATGGTCAATCTCAAATTTATTATCCATATCGTGGGCGATTTGCATTGCCCTGGACACACATTCTTTGCCGACCAATCGATGCAGTACAAGATAAAGATTGGAGGCAAATCTCGCGCCTTCCACAGCTTTATCGATGGCGCATACGCTAGTTTTAACAAGGATGTCTCATATGCCGATTTCTACGAGCAGAATAGTCTTTCCAAGTCGAAGAGTAGAAAATTGTGTAAAGGCGATATGGAGTCGTGGCTGAGAAACAATTTCCCAAGCTATCGCGAGTGCTATGTGTTGCTCCCTGTTGGTGGCGAGTACGACGATTTGACCAAGTCGCAGCAACTGCGCTTGGCGAAGATTAACAACCGTCTGCACGTAGAGGCGGGATATCGTTTGGCGCATATTGTAAACCAAATTTTCAAGTAGATTTAACAAAACGTAGTTATGCGTATCGTAATACAGAGAGTGTTGCAATGTAGTGTCGAGGTCGAGGGCAAGATAGTTGGCGAGATAGGTCGCGGCTTGGCTATTTTGCTCGGCATCGAGGAGGCCGACACGCAGGAGGATATCGATTGGTTGTGTGGTAAGATTTCGCGTCTGCGCATTTTCGATGATGAGAATGGGGTGATGAACCTCGATGTACAACAGGCCGAGGGTAGGGTGATTGTGATAAGCCAATTCACGCTCTTCGCCTCGACCAAGAAGGGTAACCGTCCTTCGTATATTCGCTCGGCAGGCGAGAAAATTTCGCGTCCGATGTACGAGAAGTTTTTGGCGACATTGTCGGGAGTGCTTGGCTCGGAGGTCGAGCACGGCGAGTTTGGTGCCGAGATGAAGGTGGCACTTGTGAACGATGGACCTGTGACGATTTGTATAGATTCAAAAAATAGAGAATAGTTATGAAGAGATTTCTAATTGTAGTGGTGGCTTTGGTTGCGCTATGCTCGGCTCCACGCGCCTATGCGTGGGATGCGTCGGGACACGGCACCATAGGTCACATCGCAGACCGCCATCTCACGCCCAAGGCACGTAAGATGTGCAGCAAGTATTTGGGGCACTCGTTGGCCTACTACGCCTCGTGGCTCGATCAGTGGCGTTACTCGCACGAGTATCACCACACGGCTCGTTGGCACGCGGTGGGTATCAAGGATGGAGAGTTTGTGCCTGGCCAGGTAGCAGGCGACATTGCCGACTTCTTGGCACCACTCACTCCCGATGATCACGGAGTGGCTCGAATGGAGCAGATGCTCTCCAAGTTGGAGCACTACCGCAATATGCCCGACTCGGCGGTTACGGTAAACCTCAAGTGCCTTATCCATATGGTGGGTGATATGCACTGCCCTGGACACGTCTTCTACTACGGCTTGAAGCAGTACGAGATGAAGGCCAATGGAGAGCCTATTCGCTTCCACGGATTTATTGACAAGTGCTATGGCCGCTACAACAAGGGTAAGACCTCGGATGAGTTCTACCATAAGTATTGCCGCCTGACCAAGGAGGAGATTAAGGAGTTGTGCAAGGGCGATATGGGCGACTGGGTGAAGCAGAATACACCTGTGTTCAAGGAGTGCTACACGTTGCTCTCGCCAACCATCGACTATCGTGACCTCCCTGAGCAGAACAAGTTACGCCTGAAGGAGATTACCGACGACTTGCGAGTTAAGGCGGGCTATCGCTTGGCCCATGTTATGAATGAAATATTCAAATAGGAGATATGAAACTAAGATATATAATCTTGGCAGCTATGGCTGCCGTTGCAGTCGAGGCTTCGGCGTGGACCACCGAGGTGAATAAGGCAATCTTGATGCTCGCCGAGGAGAACCTCTCGCGCAAGGCTCAAAAGGAGGTGGTGGCGGTGCTGGGTGCACCACTGTCGTCGATAGAGTTTGAACAAAAGGGCAAGAGCAAGACTCGCCTTAACGAGAGTGGAAAGTCGGTCACTACCGATGCAAAGGATGGCGTAGTGGTGTTGGAGAAGGCGTTGGTAACGCTCGGTACGAAGGGTGCTTCGGCCGAGGAGCGTAAGGCAGCGTTGGTAGCTGTGGCAGAGCACACCGTAGATATCCACTGCCCATCGAACATCCTTATCGACAAACACCTCGAGGGTGACTTTAAGTTTGGTCGCGAGAATGGACGTCCGCGCACTTCGCGCTGGTTCAAAGTGGATAAGCGCGAGTGGCAGGCTATGTGGCATAGCCTCTTCCACAAGCAGTTGGGCGCGTGGTCGTCCGATATGTATCTCTACGATTGGAAGATTGCAACCAAGGGCATGGCAAAGCAGTTCAAGAAGCAGGCTATTACGCCTCGCATCTGGGCCGAGCAGACTGGAGTTATTGTGCTCAAGTCGCTTAAGGTCTTCAAGCCTAATGCTGAAGTTGGCCGAATGGAGATTACCAACCTCGAGGAGGTGAACAACGACTGTATGTACAAAGCGGCATTCCGCCTTGCCGATGTTTTGAATCAAACATTAAAATAAAATAACAACTCACCTATGAAAACTTTACGAAACCTAACGCTTATGCTCTTGGCACTTGTGGTGTCGCAGAGCGCTATGGCTTGGGGTGGTTGGGGTCACCACATCGCGGCCTACATTGCCGAGAAACACCTCACGCCCGAGGCGAATGCAAAGTGTCAGCACTATCTCAAACAGAATTTGCCACATTTCTCCTCTTGGCAAGACTACTGGCGACACAGCGATCCGTTCAAGGAGATTAGCTTCTGGCACTCGAGCTATGTGAACAAGAAGTTTGATGTCATCGGCTACAAGGGCGATGAGACTCGTGATGCCGCATATCAGGTCAATCGCATTATCAAGGAGATGGAAAAAGGCAAGTATAAGCAGATGTCCGACTCGTTGGTGGCAGTAAATCTCAAACTCCTGATCCATATGGTGGGCGATATGCACTGCCCAAGCCACGTTGTCTATACCAAGGATTTCGGTATGGCGGGCTACTCCATAAAGGTTAAGGGCAAGAAGTGTAGCCGTCACAAGTTCTGGGATTCAAGCCCACAGTATATGCATCCGAAGTGGAAGGCAGACCGCTTTGTCAAGGCGTACGACACCTACTCGCCAAAGGAGATTAAGAAGATCTCCAAGGGTAACCCTTACAAGTGGAGCGTGCAGAACGCAAACAATATCTTAAAGACTGCAAACTATTGGGAGCGCGGAGCCGAATTTACAAAGTTGAGCAAGGAGCAGCGTCAGAAAATCGATGATACGCTGCACGAGCAGTTGGCTTTTGCGGGCTATCGCTTGGCATCGGTACTCAATAAGATTTTTAGCAAATAAATGGGGACGAAGAGTTATATGAAAAAGATAGTATTACTTATATCGGCGTCGATCTTGTTTGTGGGCGACGCGTTGGCATTCAATGCTTTCGGACATCAATCAATAGCGGCATTGGCCGATAAGTATCTCACTGATAATGCCAGAAAAGAGGTGAAGGCAATCCTTAAGACCGATATGGTTAAGGCTTCAACCTGGTTGAATACTTTGCGCAAGAAGCAGGGATTGACCCATACGAATGGTTGGCACACTACTACACTCGACTCGAATGGCAAGTCTACCACTATGGCCGAGAATGATGGTGTAGTGCAGCTCGAGAAGTCGATAGCCGTGTTGCGTGATCGCGCAAATCAGAGCGACTCGCTTGTACAGGCCTCGCTTCGTACAGCGATTCATCTTGTTGGCGATTTGCACTGCATATCGCACATCTATATCGATGGTAATGATGCTACGAAGGGCTTTACCTATAAGACTTGGAACGAACTTACGGCCGAGGGCAAAGGCTTTTATTGTAGCAAAACCTACGATTCGAGTTGGTACAAGCTCTGGGAGAGTAGGTTTGCAGCTCGCTACACGCTGTTTACCCCTCAATACTATGGCGACGACATCGACATCTTTGCCAACGAGAAGAAGGCTGAGTACGAGAAGGGCACTCCTCGTTTTTGGGTCGAGAATGTTGGCGAGGATGTAGTCCGTGCGCTCGAAACCTTCCAGCCGGGAGAGGTTGTGCCTGCGCAGATGAATGAGCGTCAGGAGCCGGTGCACAATCGTTGTATGGCAAAGGCTGCGTATCGTTTAGCTGCGCTTCTCAACGATATATTCAAATAAACCGATGAACGAAACAAATAATTACAAATAAAAACTACTACAATGAAAAAGATTATTACATCAGTTGTTGCGCTTGTTGCACTGTTTGGTGTGCAGAGCGCAAAGGCGTGGGGTACCTGGGGACACCACGCAGTGGCATTTATTGCCGAGAAACATCTCACCCCCGAGGCAAAGGCAAAGTGCGAGCAGTACCTTCAGTTCTCGCTCCCTCACTACTCTTCGTGGCAGGACTATTGGCGCAATAGCCATCCTTTCGAGGAGATTACCCACTGGCATATGAATCGTGTGGATAAGGACTTTGTGACCGTAGGTACCAAGGGTAACGTATCGCGCGATGCCGTAACCCAGATCAACCGCATTGTCAAGGAGATGGAGAAGGGTAAGTACAAGCAGATGAGCGACTCGTTGGTGGCTGTAAACCTCAAACTCTTGATTCATATGGTGGGCGATATGCACTGCCCTTGCCATATGGCCTACTCGAAGGACTTCTTGCAGCAGCGAGGTGTCAAGGGTGTGTCGATCTTTGTTAAGGGTAAGAAGTACGACTACCACAAGTTCTGGGATGCAGCACCTCAGATTATGCATCCGAAGTGGAAGGCCGACGACTTCTTGAAGGCTTGCGACACCTACTCGCCAAAGCAGATTAAGAAGATTAGCAAGGGCAATGTCTATAAGTGGAGCGTTGATAACGCAAAGCGCGAGGTGGTGATGTTCGGCTTCTGGGAGCGTCACGAGGAGCTTACCAAGATGTCGAAGGAGCGTCGCGAGAATATCAACGAGCTGATGCACACGCAGTTGGCCTACGCGGGATATAGATTGGCTGCAACGCTGAACAAACTTTTTGCTAAATAATCCATTAAAACCGAAAACGATGAAAAAGATTATATTTACAATGTTTGCCTTGGTAGTGGCAAACGTAGCAATGGCATTCAATCCATTTGGCCACCAGACTATTGCAGCCTTGGCCGATAAGTATCTTAACGATAAGACAAGAAGCGAGGTGAAAGCGATCCTTGGTACAGGAATGGTTGAGGAGTCGGTATGGCTCAATACCCTCCGCAAGAGTGCGCCTGAGACCAAGTCGTGGCACTTCTTTGTGCTTGCCGAGAATGGCAAGTCGGTTACAACCGATGCTAACGATGGTGTAGTGGTGCTCGAGAAGAATATCGAGGTGTTGCGTAAGCGTGCAGCTCACACTCCTGCCGAGGTTAAGGATGCTTTGCGTACCGTTATTCACCTTGTGGGTGATATTCACTGTATCTCGCACATCCATATCGATGGCATCCAGGCAACCAAGGGCTTTCAGTTTATGCACTGGAACGAGTTGGAGGGTAAGCGTTACAAGGCTTGGAAGTCGCAGTGGTACTCCTTCTGGAACAACGCCTTCTGCAATCGTCACAGCTTCTTCTCGCCGCAGTACTATGGCGACGATATCGACATCTACGCTAATGCCAAGAAGGCAGAGTACGAGACTGGTACACCACGCTTCTGGGCCGAGAATACTGGTGAAGATGTAGTACGTGCATTGGAGTCTTTCAGCCCGGGTGCAGTTGTTCCTACACAGGTTCTTCAGCTTCAGGAGTTTAATCACACCAAGTGTATGGCTAAGGCTTCGTACCGCTTGGCTGCGTTGTTGAACGAGATTTTCAAATAGACCACAAAATAGCCTAAAATGAAGAAGATTTCTATTATCCTCATTGCGCTCGTTGCCACTTTGAGTGTGCAGAGCGCAAAGGCGTGGGGAACGTTCGGACACGGAGCAATAGCCTATGTTGCCGAGCAACACCTCACTCCGTATGCGAAGAGCGAGGTGCGTCGCTACCTCCGCCATACGCTTCCGTTCTACGCCTCGTGGATGGATCATTGGCGCGCAGTGCCACCATTCCACCCAACCAACTCTTGGCACGGCTTCTCGTCGATTGAGGGTCAGGTCGATTGGGAGAAGGGCAATGGTAAGGCTATGGGACAAGTAGCCAATATCCTCAAGACTATGGGTGAGGGTAAGTATCGCAATATGCCCGACTCGATTGTGCGTCACAATCTCTTGATCTTGGTGCACGCACTGCCCGATATGCACTGCCCTGTGCACGTAGGCTACTCGCGCAAGGAGTACCCCGAGTATCGCTACAATGTTCTCCAGAAGGGTAAGCCTGTGAAGATGCACGGCTTCTGGGATGGTTCGCCAGGCTATAAGCGCAAGGGTTGGACCTACGAGAAGTACGCCTCGGAGGTGGATAAGATCACCGCCAAGCAGGAAAAGAAGATTATCAAGAAGGGTAATCTCGACTATTGGGGACGCGACATCATCAAGAATGGACATCGTGCCTATGCGATAACACCTGCTGACAAGGAATTGACTAAACTCTCGGCCGATGAGAGCGCCGATGTGTTGGCATTGGCCGACGAGATGGCAATGAAGGCGGCCTATCGTTTGGCTTGGGTGATAAATCAGATCTTTGTGAAAACAGAGTAGGCAACCACAATAATTATATATAAGTATATGAAACGCGCGATAACTCTATGCTGTACGTTTGTTATGCTATTCTCGGCACAACGAGCAATGGCGTGGGCGGCATTTGGCCACGGTGCCATAGCATATGTTGCCGAGCAACACCTTTCGCCCAAGGCTAAGAGCGAGGTGCGTCGCTATCTGCACCATACGCTCCCGTACTACGCCTCGTGGATGGACCATTGGAGGGCTGTACCACCTTTCCATCCTACAAATATGTGGCACGGCATCAAGTCCGACGAGAAGGGAAAACTCCGTTGGGATATTCAGGGTGAGCGAGCAAATGGCCAGGCGATGATTCAGGTCAAGCGCATTGTTGAGGATATGCGCGACTACAAGAGCTTGCCCGATTCGGTTGTGCGACAGAATGTTATCTATCTGATTCATAGCGTTGCCGATATGCACTGCCCTGTGCACGTGCAGTTCCCGAAGAGCACCTTTGCGCACTACCGCTACACCGTAAAGCGCCGAGGTAAGCCTTTCAATATGCACTACTTCTGGGATGATGCTCCGGGCTACAAGCGTAAGGGGTGGACATACGAGATGTATGCTGCCGAGGTCGATAAGATAACCTCTAAACAGGCGAAAAAGATTATCAAGAAGGGCGACTACGACTATTGGGGACGCGATATTCTTAAGAATACCCACCGCATCTACAATATCACCACCGCCGACAAGGAGATCACAAAACTCACCTCGGAGGAGAGTGCTGCAGTATCGGCATTGGCCGATGAGATGGCTATGAAGGCAGCCTACCGCTTGGCGTATATACTTAATACAATTTTCGAATAAAAAACTTAAAACTTAGAAAACGATTATGAAAAAGATATTTTTGGTATTGGTGCTTGCTCTTACTGTTTCGGCAGCATACGCTTGGGATAAGCGTCCCGATGAGGGTGTAGTGGTGTTGGCTTCGAAGCACCTTTCGGCCGAGGCTAAGGCTCTTGTAGATAAGCATTTGGGAACCGACTACTTCGATGATGTTCACTACCTTTACACACTCGAGCAGAAGAAGACCGCAAAGCACACTCCGGAGATTCACTTCCTCCACCTTGGTATGAACTTGCGTCCGTTGAAAGTCGAGGGTGACGACGCTTTGGTAGCATTGGAGCAGGCTGTTGAGGTGCTTCGCAACCACAAGTCGCACAACTCGAACGAGATTACCAAGGCTTTGCGTGTGGCAATCAACCTTATGTGCGACATCCACAACCTCGCTAATGTGCGTATCGAGAATATTCCTCACTCGCAGAAGGATTACACCTTCGTATGTTATGGTGGCGATATAGGCAAGCGTAAGACCACATCCAAGGTTAAGTATTCGCGTTTGTGGTATAGCTATCCGGCTTGGCACTCGGGCTTCTCGGGCGCACTCTGGGCAGAGGATGTCGAGGTCTGCCTTGGTGCAAATCGTGCAGAGCTCTCGGCAGGTACACTGCAGGATTGGGTGTTGCAGATTGGTATGCGTGCTGCTAGGATGTATCGCAAGATTACCCCTGAGTATGTGATGACTCGTCGTGAGCGCAACGAGTTGGAGATGATTAACTACGAGATGATGGCTCGTGCGGGCTATCGTTTGGCTGTGCTTTTGAATGATGCGTTGAAGTAAACTCACTAAAAGATGAACAAGAGATTTTTCGCAATATTGATAGTTGCACTACTCTTTGTTTGCAATAGTGCTTTGGCGTGGAGCGGTCTTACGCATAATGCTATTTGTCATATTGCCGACCAGCATCTTACTGAGGAAGCGAAGGCAAAGCGCAACCATTACCTTCGCCACACCCTTGCCTACTATGCAAGTTGGCAAGACGAGGTTGCGTGGTCTAAGGAGTATGCCGAAACTCGCTTTTGGCACTCGGTGCACTACGATGCAAAGAATCGTTTTCAGTATCGCGATGGCAGAAATGCCATAACCCACATCTCGCGTATCTGGAATGATATGCGTAATGGTGGCTACAAGAGACTCGACGATTCGACCATTATTGTCAATCTCAAACTCCTTGTCCATATGGTGGGTGATATGCATTGCCCATCGCATTGTATGTACGATGCAGACCCTAATCCGCAGTTTAAGCGTTTTTCGATTTTTTACAAAGGTAAGAAGGTTCATTGGCATAAGTTCTGGGATAGCTCGGCTTCAACCTATTTCCACAAAGGCTGGACCTGTCAAGACTATCAGAAAAACCTCGACAAACTCTCGCCGAAGCAGATTGCCAAGATCTGTAAGGGTACTCCTGAGCAGTGGGCAAAGCAGAATGGTAAGGATATGCGCGAGCCATACTCGTTGCTAATTCGTCATACCGAGTTGGATGAGATGCCATCCGAGAATGTTGCACGAATGGTCGAGATCGTAGATTTGCAAATTCTGCGCGGAGCTTACCGCTTGGCATATGTTATTAACGATATTTTCAAGAAGTAGGATATGAAGAGATTTGTAATACTTTTTTTAGTCTCGCTTGCATCGATTACTTCGACACAAGCTTGGAGCGGTATCGGCAATCCTGCTACTCGCATCTTTGCGCAGCAATTTATGACAGCCGAGGCGCGCAGAGAGAACTCTCGTATTTGGCGTTTGAGTAAGAAGTATCCTGTCGAGAAGAGCGAAAAACCTACCGATGTGCGTTGGAATAGGGTATCGCTCGATGCCGATTTGCGCTCAACAACCACCTACGAGGGCGATGTTGTGGTGCAAATGGAGAGAGCGGCTGAGGTGTTGCGTAATCGTGCAAACCATAGCGAGCAGGAGCAGATCGAGGCTATGCGTACCATCACCTACAATATGATTCTTCTCCACACCTTTGGCAATATCTCTATCGAGGGTAACGAGCTGACAAAGGGGTTCTTTGTACAACTTTCGCTTGGCGCAGCTGCCTATGTGAATGCAAATAAAATGCGTAAGTACAAGTGGCAGACCTTGTGGAATCGCGCCATTATACTTCGCCACTATGGTTATACGGCAGATATGTATGCCGAGGATTTGGCAATATGCCACGGTGCCGATAAGGAGGAATTCTCGGCCGGAACAATTCGTAATTGGGCAGCAGATATAGGAGCTGAACTCTCTAAACAACTTGTCGAGGCAAAGCCGGGTATGGTGGTCGATAAATTGAAGATGTTGGAGTATGAAACTACGAATGACCGCATTATGGCAAAGGCAGGTTTCCGTTTGGCTGCACTCCTGAATGATATATTTAAATAGAGACTCATCTAACATATATTAGATATGAACAAGAGATTTTTCGTAATATTGATAGCTGCACTACTCTTTGTTTGCAATAGTGCTATGGCGTGGGGTGGTCCGGGACACTCCATCATCGGCTATGTTGCCGAGATACATCTTACCCCCGAGGCAAAGGAGAAGTGTCACTACTACATCAACCATACACTTGCCTACGAGGCGTCGTACCTCGACCATTGGCGTTATTGCAAGCCATTCAAGGGTACGGCTCATT
>JAZLDJ010000026.1:0-21994 GCA_045614685.1 Alistipes sp.
TGATGTATTGTTCTAACTTATCCATAATTCCTTTGCTTTTGGCTGTTAGTTATTTTGGCGCAGCAAAATGGCATGCGCTCACTTTGTTCGCTGAATGACAACGAATGGCATGCGCTCGCTACACTTGCTGAATGGCAAAGCGTCTGTCATTAAGCAGTCGTTAGACTGCGCTGCCATTAAATGCTATTAAGGGCAGAATGCCCGAATGTCATTCAATGCCACCTTGCTTGACGCAATCCTCTGCAAAATTAAAAATTTTCGAGGAGAATATCGCAACTATCGAAAATTATTTCTAAATTTGTAGTGCAGTCCGCAAGATTGCAGACATATTTTGATGAAAGTGTATTAGCTTTTGTCCTTGAATGGAAATCTGGAAAATTTTCAATGCTACAAGGAAAGCAACACACTCGTCACCGTGTATTGGTGTAAATGGCACTTTCGTTGCCCTATACCTACCAATACGGGTGTGGGGTATTGTTTATTTGTAGCATAGGCATTCCAGAGCCTCCATTCAAATAAACTAATCGGCCTCACACTTTCTTTTTATACTAACCGCACATTCGTGGCTGGTGCGCAAACCTAAAACTCTATTATGAAAAAGATTTTATCATTTTCACTTATGTTAATAGTGATGTTTATTGCACAAGTTGGGCAATATGAGGCAAGTGGGCAAAATGGCAATCTTCAAAGAGGTGTAGTTGTGTATGATGCACAAAATGATTATCACATTGTTAAGGTAGGTGGAAATAATGCTAGATATGTTATTGTTAAGAGGTATAGCGGACCTACCTTCTCAAGAGATGACGTATTGACGGGTAATAATATCGTTACTAGATTCTCATACTGTGATTTATTTGTAAATAACAATATTACAACAACACAGGTTTTTGTAGAGTATCATTATTCTAATATTAATACATGTTTTGCGTGGTTAGAGAATCAAGGCCAAGTTTCTCAGACAACGCACGTAGACCCTGTTGTCTATATATGTACCGGCGGATATGCGACAAGGTATCATTCGCGTAGTAATTGTAGTGGCCTAGGAAATTGTGGAGGCCAAATAGTTGAGATGACTGAAACACAAGCAAGAAACCAAGGACGTACTCCTTGCCAAAGATGCTATTAGGTATTAGTTTGACTAAAAACGTATGTATTAAAATGAATATTATTATGAATATATTACGTTGGATAATATGTGCACCAATATCAATCGCTATTTTGGGATTGTTGTGCAGTGTTATAGATTGGCTTGTTGGCTGGATTTTCCAATTCCACTACTATTCAATAAATTGGGGTGTTCTATCTGAAGATATGATATTTGATTGGGATTATAAACTTCAAGATTTTAAAATTTTTATATTTATAACCTTAATATCTTGCTTGGGTACAATATTTAGCGCTGGTATTTCTGGCTACATCGGAGGTAAAATATGTCCTAAAAATCATGGCGTTGCAACGGCTTATTTATTTGGAATAGTGATTCTTCCTATCATAATACTTAATTGCGTGTCATCTTGGGATACCGAGCATTGGTTTTCTTCTTCAATTTGGATTATAGATATGATTATATCGGGTATCGTGTTTGTCGCATGTGCGTTTAGTGCTAATGACGGGGATATTTGAGAAAGAATAATTGATATCGTATGAAAAAGTTTTTTGGATCTATTTTAGTTATTGTTTGCTGTGTGCTGTTGTGCGTTTCTTGCGGATGTGTTTATGTTTGCAATGGAAAATATGCAAAAAGGTATCATCGTACACGATATTGCAGTGGCTTGAATAATTGTCAAGGTGGCGTTGTAGAGATGCCTATAGAGGATGCTGAAGCTCGAGGCTTGACGCCTTGTAGAAAATGTTACTAGCATAACTTATTTGACTACACAAAACGCGGGTATTATTTTTAATACCTGCGTTTGTTTTGTGAAATTAGCTATTGTCCATTGTTTTTTTTTGCCTACCAAAAGATGGCATTCGGGCTTTCAGCCCTTAATAACATAGAATGACAGCGCAGTCTAACAACTGCTTAATGACAAGTCGGCTTTTTGTTATCCAAAGCCATTCAGTGAGCGCACGCGAACGAATGTCATTCTCTGCCATTCAATGCCATTTTTTAGCCGACTCTTACCCCATTTCCATAGGTATCGAAAACGACACCCAACAGTAGGGAGTATAGGGAATTTAATGAGAATAGGGAGAATAGCATCACTAAACTCCCTAGTTTCTCTAATCTCACTAAAAGCCAATAGCTAATCGCCTATTTATACAGCAGTACCGACGGCTCGCGCCACACATCGTTGGCGACCTCCAAAATCTCCGAGGCGGTGACGGCGTTGATTTTACGGTAGGACTCCTCCAAGGTGTCAACTTCGCCATACGAAAGTAGGCTCTTGCCTACACCGAGCATATAGCCTTCGGCTCCCTCGTTGATAATTGACAACTGTGCGATGAATTGGCGCTTTGCCATAGCGAGTTGGCGAGGAGTAAGGGCTGTGGTCTGCAACTTCTTAATCTCCTCTGCGATAATCTCGCGGCAACGGTCCGAATTTTCGTGATCGGACGAAAAGTAGATGCTTGCCAAACCGCAATCTGACAGCGATGAATAGGCGGCTCCAATATTGTATGTTAGGCCGTTACGCTCGCGAACGCTAAGGTTGAGTCGTGAGTTGGCACACGGGCCACCCAAGATATTTGTCAACAACGCATAAGGCAAACGGCGCTTGTCCGCGAGGTTATAGGCGCGTGCTCCGATAATGCAGTGCGCCTGATGGGTGCGCTTGTTCAACACCTTTTCGAATGGCTCCACATCTATAGGTTTTACGCGCTCGAACTCTCGTTTTGTCGCTGCGTAGCAACCCAAATATCGCTCGGCAATCTCCTTGATGCGATTGAGCGAGATATTGCCAATAGAGGCGAAAACCATCTTATCAGTGGTGTGGGTACGTGCACGGAAGCGGTGTATCGCGGCAGAGTCGATGCCCTTCAATGAGCGCGGTGTGCCGAGGATGTTGTGACCAAGTTCCGAGCCAGCGAAAATCAAATCCTCGAACGAATCGTAGATATCGTCATTTGGAGAGTCGCGATAGGTGTTTATCTCGTCGAGAATAACCTCTCGCTCCTTGTCAAGCTCCTTATCGGGAAAAGTCGAGTTGAAAGCTACATCGGCAACAAGCTCCACAGCCTTAGTAAAATCGCCACGCAGTACGGTTGCGTGAATTGTTGTATCCTCCTTTGTGGTGTAGGCGTTCAGCTCTCCACCGAGGTTTTCGAGTCGGCAATTTACTTGGTACGCCTTGCGGTGCTTTGTACCCTTGAAAAAGCCGTGCTCGGTGAAGTGGGCAATGCCGAACTCGTTCGCAAGTTCGTCGCGACTACCCGCATTTATCATCAACGCACATCGTGCCACTCCGCTCTTGGTCTGACGGTGCACGCAACGAATGCCGTTCGATAGTTCGTATATAAAGAATTCAGAATTCAAAATGTTAAATCAGTTTTCCGTTTTTAGTTTTCCGTTTTCAGTTTTCCGTTTTCAGTTTGAGGAACTGCGCAGTGTGACTCTTGTCACAATGTGCAAGTTCCGCAGGTGTGCCCTCGAAGACAATCGTTCCGCCAGCTGAGCCCGCCTCGGGACCAAGGTCGATAATATGGTCGGCACACTTGATAACTTCCATATTATGCTCCACGATAACTACTGTATGGCCTGCTGCAATCAGCGCATTAAAGGCCTTCAAAAGGCGGTTTATATCGTGAATGTGCAAGCCCGTAGTCGGCTCGTCGAAGATAAACATCATTCGCTTATCGGTAAACTCGCGTGCAAGGTATGATGCCAACTTAACTCGCTGACTCTCACCGCCCGAAAGGGTTGATGATGGCTGTCCGAGTTTTACGTATCCTAAGCCCACATCGCTCAAGGTCTTCAGGCGCTCGATGATACGGCGACACTCCTTGGCATCTTCGCTAAAGAAGGCTATTGCCTCGTCAACGCTCATATCGAGAATATCGCTTACTGACTTATTGCGATACTTAACCTCTAAGACTTCGTCCTTAAAGCGTTTGCCGTTGCAAGCCTCGCAGGTGAGCGTGATGTCGGCCATAAACTGCATCGAGACCTTGATTGAGCCCTCGCCCTGACACACTTCGCAACGACCTCCCGAAGAGTTAAACGAGAAGTGCGACGCGGTGATATTGTTGTGCTTGGCGTATGGCTGCTCGGCAAAGAGTTTGCGAATCTCGTCCCACGCCTTGATGTAAATCGCAGGGTTTGAGCGCGATGACTTACCGATGGGGTTTTGGTCTACCATCTCCACGCCACGCAGGAGCGACATATCACCACTGAGGCCATCGAAGTCTCCCGGATGATCTCCTGTGTCGGCCAAATGGCGGTGTAGCGCAGGATAGAGAATATCCCTCGCTAGCGACGATTTGCCCGAGCCACTTACGCCCGTGATGCAGGTCATAACTCCAAGCGGAATCTTTACCGATATGTTTTTGAGGTTGTTGTGTCGGCAACCATTCAACTTTATGTAATTGCTCCAACCTCTTGTGGATGACGGCGTTGCAATCTCTCGTTTGCCCGATATATAGTCGGCGGTGTAGCTATCGGTGGCGTTCGAGAGATGTTCCAAATCGCCATTGTAGACTACCCTACCTCCGTTTGCACCAGCCTCGGGACCAATGTCGATAATGTGGTCGGCAGCGCGAATAACCTCCTCCTCGTGCTCCACGACAATCACCGTATTACCCATATCGCGCAGTTGCTTCAGTACCTCGATAAGACGGTGTGTGTCGCGTGGGTGCAGGCCAATCGAAGGCTCATCGAGGATATACAACGAGCCTGTAAGGTTGCTACCAAGCGAGGTTGCAAGATTTATGCGCTGACTCTCTCCACCCGAAAGGGTTGCCGAGCCACGATCGAGCGTCAGATAGCCCAAGCCTACGTCGCTCAAGTATTGCAGGCGGTTGCGTATCTCGACCAGAAGTCGTTCCGAACTCTTCTTGGAGTGTTCGTCGAGCGATGCTGAAGCGAAAAACTCTATAGCTTCGTCGATGGTCATACGCACCACTTCGGCAATGGTCTTGCCACCGAACTGAACATATAGAGCCTCTTTGCGAAGTCTGTTACCCTCGCACTCGGGGCAAATACTCTTGCCTGTATAGCGAGCCTTCAAAACGCGGTATTGAATCTTGTGGCGTTGCGAGTCGAGCATATCGAAGAAGGTGTTTAATCCCTCGAAATGTTCGTTGCCTAGCCACAGAAGGCGTTTTTGAGCATCGGTGAGTGCGTGGTATGGTGTGTGAATCGGGAAGTCGAACTTGTGAGCATTCATCACAAGCTGATCGCGAAACCACTTCATGGTATCGCCTCGCCAACAAGCAATAGCGTTGTCGAATATGGTACGCGACTTGTCGGGCACGACCAAATCCTCGTCTATGCCTGTAACTTTGCCCCAGCCCTCGCACTTTGGACACGCTCCAATCGGATTGTTGAACGAGAATAGATGCTCGGTAGGTCGCTCGAATTCTATGCCGTCAGCCGTGAAATTGGAGTTGAAGAGGTGCTTCTCCTCGCCCTCTATGATTGTGCAACTGTGTGTGCCATAGCCAAATGCGCGGGAAATAGATTCGCGCATACGAGTTAGAGTGTCCTCGTCTTTGGCTACACGCAAACGGTCTATAATTATATAGATGTCGTCGGCTGAGCGCTCGAGGTCAACCTCCTTGATGAAGTCATCAATCAGTACGGTCTTGTCGCCGACCATAAGGCGTACGATGCCCTCTTTGACGAGAGTTAGCAACTTCTCGATAATGCTTTCGCCCCTGTCGAGTTGCATAGACACGGCAACAACAATACGTGCACCTTCGCCTTTTGCAAGTACGAAGTCTACGACATCGTCGGTGTTATAGCACTTTACCTCCATACCCGAAATTGGAGAGATTGTTTTTCCTACACGAGCAAAGAGTAGTTTTAGATAGTCGTAAATCTCGGTTACGGTACCCACCGTAGAGCGAGGATTGCGAGACGAAACCTTCTGCTCAATGGCAATGGCTGGTGCAATGCCCGAGATGAGGTCTACATCGGGCTTCGATATACGCCCAAGAAACTGACGTGCGTATGCCGACAGACTCTCCACATAGCGACGCTGACCCTCGGCAAAGATGGTGTCGAAAGCGAGCGTGGACTTACCCGAGCCCGATAAGCCTGTCACGACGATGAGTTTTTCGTGAGGAATGTCGAGTTCGATATTTTTGAGGTTGTGTACCCTCGCGCCCTTTATGTAGATTGAATTAGCCATTATTTATCCTCTATCTCTACCGTTACCCCTTCGACCTTCTCTAGTTTGGCGATGAGAATGTCGGCTTCGCTCTCGCGAATGCGCAACGTCATTGTGCAGAGGTTGTCGAATATCTGCTCGTCGATGCGTGGTGACATCTCCTTGATAACTCGCATAACGCCATTCATCGAGATGTATGAAAAAGCAACCTTAATGACTCTATCGACCGTCTTCTCTATTACCTTGCTTACGGCTATAACCTCGGCTGTAGACTCCTTGTAAGCCTGAATAAGGCCCGAAACACCCAACTTTGTGCCACCAAAATAGCGCACTACAACAACCAAGCAATTGGTTAGTTCTGCCGAAAGCAACTGTCCGAGAATTGGTTTGCCGGCAGTTCCCGAAGGCTCGCCATCGTCGTTTGCACGAAAGACTTCACCCTGCGGTCCAAGGCGGTAGGCGTAGCAATGATGCGTGGCATCGTAATACTCCTTGCGCAGTGCGTCGAGCAATAGCTTTATCTCCTCTTCGCTCTCCACAGGGTATGCGTAGGTGAGGAACTTGCTGCTGCGCTCCTTGTATATCGCTTCGGCTGGCTCGGCGATGGTTAGGTATGAGTCTTTTAGCTCGGCCACTACTCTATCTTCTTACCGATTCTATCCCAACGAATACCATCTGGACCCTTCGAGAAGATGATGAACAAAGCCTTTCCGACCAAGTGGTCTTCAGGTACAAAGCCCCAATAGCGCGAGTCGAGCGAGTTGTGGCGGTTGTCGCCCATCATAAAGAAGTAGTCCATTGCAAAGGTGTAGCTTGTGGCCTCCTTGCCGTCGATGAATATCTTGTTGCCCTCTACGCGCAAATCGTGATTCTCGTATTGGTCAATAATGCGCTCGTAGAGAGGCAAATTGTCGATATTGAGCTCGATGGTAGCACCCTTGTACGGAATCCAAAGTGGGCCGTAGTTATCACTATTCCAAGGATAGTTCTCGCTGTGTGGGAATATGTCGAGAGTAGGCTCGGCGCTGTTGCCAATGGTCACGCTATTAATCGTGTTGTATTTCTGCATACAAGCCGCGATTTCGGGATTTGTCCACACTTCGTACAAATCTCTGCCAATCTGACCATACTCTGTGATGCCGAGATTTTGGAAGGTGTAGTCCGTGAGTTGCACATTGGCTTCGATGACATATCTATATTGTCTATCCTTGCGGAATGCCTGCTTTTGGCCATTGACATATACTTGGTTGCCGATTATCTCGAGCGTATCGCCAGGAATGGCTACGCAACGCTTGATGTAGTTCTCGCGCTTGTCTACAGGGCGCGAAACGATTGTGAAGTCTTTGTGTAGTCGGTTTCGTCCCTCCTGCTCGCCAAATGCAGCCTGATACTCGCGCAGCACATCGTAATAGCAGGCTGCTTGATTCTCCAAAAGGACTGTATCGCCTGCAGGATAGTTGAATACTACAACATCGTCGCGTTGTACCTTGCCACGACCGCGCAAACGGTGATAGTCCCACTTCACGCACTCCGAATAGGACTTCGCAGTCGAAGAGAATGGCATTGTGTTGAATACGAATGGCATTGCTACAGGCGTATTTGGCACTTGTGGACCATACGAAAGTTTGCTTACGTAGATGTAGTCACCCGTCAAGATGCAACCCTCCATCGAGCTTGTTGGCACAACATAGAGTTGGAAGATGAAGAGGTGCACCAAATGCGCTACTACTGTAGCCCAGATGATAGCATCTAACCAACCGTAGATGGTGTTGTAGATGGGATATTTCTTGCGCAGAGCCTCATTCTTGGAGCCGACGTAGCGATAAAAAAGTCGCGAAATAAAGTGGTCGTATATCAGTGGCAGACCAAACAGCATCCATAGGTTGCCTGGCCACACGACAAATAGCAAGATGTAGAGAGTGGAGAAAAATGTGAGCTTAGTCCATCTATTCTTGCAAAACGAGGCAAACTTATTCCAATATGGCGCAATGGGCTCGCACCAAGTGGCTAATTTTTTCTTCAAGTCGTCGAAGAGTTTCATGTCGATTTCGTGTTCTTTAATTTTCGAATAGATCGTCGATGGTGAATACACCCTTGCGAGGTGCGATAAACTCGGCAGCCACTACCGCGCCAAGAGCCAATGCTCGACGCGAGAAGAGAGTGTGCTTAACCTCTATCTTGTCATCCTCCGAGGTGTAGGTTACGGTGTGTGTGCCAGGTACTGTACCTTCGCGCAGAGATGTAATCTCGATGGCGTTAGCATCCGATGTAGGCTCGTTTACCCAATTTGCCTTGCGCTCTACCCTTTCGAGAATATCGTTCGCGAGCGAGATGGCTGTACCGCTCGGAGCGTCCTTCTTCTGTGTGTGGTGAATCTCCTTGATAGCAACATTGTAGGCGTCGAAGCGGTTCATTAACTCGGCCAAGTAGCGATTGAGGCGGAATGTGATGTTTACGCCAAGCGAGTAGTTCGAAGACCAAATCATGGTCGAATCCTTCTCTCGGCACAATGCCTGCAACTCCTCCAACTTGTCGTTCCAGCCGGTTGTTCCGCTAACAACAGGTGTGCCGCACTCTATGCATGTGCGAACATTCGAGTATGCGGTGCTAGGGGTTGTGAACTCGATTGCTACATCTACGTTAGCCAAATTCTCGGCGTTGAGATCCGAGATGTTGTCCTGGTCTATAATAAGTGTTACGTTGTGGCCGCGCTGCAATAAAACCTGCTCGATTTCGTGGCCCATTTTGCCGTAACCAATAATTGCTACTTTCATATTTCCTTTCGTTTTTGAATGTTTAACTCGCAAAGATAACTATTTTATTGCAAAAATAAAAGACAAATGCTAATGCATTTGCCCTTTATACTTAACATTGCTCAAAAATAGCCCTTGTGGCGGAGCTCCGCTGCTTGCTCGCGAGAGGTCGCGCGAGTCTACAATCTCGCGAAATTCATCCACCGAATATCGGCCTCTGCCCACATCAACGAGTGTTCCCACAACGGCACGCACCATATTGCGTAAAAAGCGGTCGGCGCGAATGGTAAAGCGCAGAGTACCATCATCTTCCGTAATCCATTCTGCGTGCGAGACGTGGCAGATATTTGTCTTGTTGTTCGAGTTGAGCTTGGCAAAGGTTGTGAAATCCTCTGTCTCTAGAAGAATCTTCGCAGCCTCGTTCATCTTCTCGATATCGAGCGTGTAGTAGCATATCCACGCCGAGTGCCTACGAAATGGCGATTTGACGGGCGAGAGGAAGTAGGTGTACTCTCGCTCTATGGCGTCGAATCGCGCGTGCAAGTCGTCAGCCACCTGATAGATGCGCTTGATGGCGATATCTTGCGCCAACATTGCGTTGAGCTTGTAGGTCAGATGGTTGCAGTCTACGGCCTCCTTGCTATCGAAGTGAGCGATGTAGAAAGATGCGTTTACTCCCGTATCGGTACGGCCAGCACCCACAATCTCCATCGGACGGCGCAGCAGTTTGGTCAGGGCGTCCTCTATAACGCCCTGAACTGTTGGCTGCTCGGGTTGACGTTGCCAACCGCAGTATGCCTTGCCATCGTATTGTAACTCAATGAAGTAACGCATTGCCTATCTCTCGTTTTCTAAGCTCTTTGCAGCCTCGTAAATTCCCTCGTAGAGCGATGGGTGGGCGTGGATTGTAGAGGCGATATCCTCGGCGGTTGCCCCCATAGCCATAGCCACCGAAGGCTCTCCCAGCATCTCTACTACATTGGCTCCGATGATGTGCGCGCCAATGAGCTTTTGGTTGTTGTCGAAAATGAGCTTGATGAATCCATCGCGGTCGCCTGCAGCAGCTGCCTTGCCCGAAGATGCAAAGTTGTAGCGAGCAACCTTGTATTCGATGCCCTGCTTTTGGGTCTGCTCCTCGGTTAAGCCCACCGATGCAATCTCAGGCGTTGTAAAGATGCAGGCTGGTGTCAAAGTGTAGTCGATAGCCTTTGGTGTCTTGCCGAAAATATGCTCTACGCAGTTTACTGCCCCGGCCGATGCTATGTGTGCCAAAGCGGGCGATGCTATGATGTCTCCAACTGCAAAAATACTCGAAACACTTGTGCGGAAATTGCTATCTACCACTATTTTATCGCGCTCTACCTGAACTCCTACTTCATCCAATCCGAGTCCGTCGATATTCGACTTAATACCCACGGCCGAAAGCACCTTATCGGCTACAATCTCCTTCTCGGTGCCCTTCTGCTCTACCTTAACAACGCATTTGCCATCAACGACAGAAACGCCCTTTACGGCGGTGTCGGTCATGACGGTAATGCGCTGACGGCGGAATGCACGTTCGGCAGCAGCCGATACCTCGGCATCGAGCAGAGGCATGAACTGTGGCATATACTCCACAACGGTAACCTTCACACCCAACGATGCGTAGAGGAAGGCAAATTCGCTACCGATAGCTCCCGAGCCTACCACAACCATTGTCTCGGGCAACTCCTCCAAGACGAGTGCGTCGCGCGACGAGAGAACGTGTGTGTGGTCGATTGGAATAGATGGCACTTCGCGAGGTGAAGCTCCCGTAGCGAGGAGGATGTTTTTAGCCTCGTAGGTCATCTCGCCAACCTTAACCTCGTTTGCCGAGATAAGCTCCGCGGTGCCTGTAATTACCTCTACTCCACTGCGTTTGAGCAGCATCTCAACACCTCGGCCTGTGGTCTGTGCCACCTGACGCGAGCGGGCAACCATTGCCTTCAAATCGGCCTTTACTTCGCCCTCGACAGTTACGCCATATGTCTTTGCATTCTTGCAATAGTGATAGACTTGTGCGCTCTTGAGCATGGCCTTTGTAGGGATGCAACCCCAATTAAGGCAGGTTCCACCCAACTCGGCACGCTCCACAAGGGCAACCTTTGCACCCAACTCTGCGGCGCGAATAGCTCCTACATATCCTGCAGGGCCACCACCTACAACTATTAAATCGTACATATTCTTAGTAGTTGATAACCTTCAATACCTCACCATTATCCTCGGCTACGGCGCGCTTCCACTTCTCCGAGTAGCCCGACTGCTTAATCTTGTCAGGGATGTTCTTGCCGTTGCCATTCTCGATAAAGCCCTTCTTATCCTCGGCCTTCTCGTTGCCGTCGATGTACTTGATAAGCAGGTACTTATCCAACGAGTCCCACTTCTCGAATAAGTTCTGTGCAGTTACTGTCGAGTAGTCGGTGAGCAACTTCTGTGCCTTCTTTGGTGAGAGCGACGCAACCTTTGCATCAACCTTCTCGACCTCGGCCAAACGCTCGTTCTCCCACTTATCGACCTCCTCGCGCACACGCTTACCTATAACATTGTAGCGCAGATAGGCGAAGTTTGCGATACGGTTAGTAACCCAGAACATCGAGGTTGGCGAGTAGTGCAACATCGAGCCATTCTCCTCCGAGAGGCACCAAGGTACCTCGGTGGTGTTGCAGTAGATTGGTGTAAGAGGCGATGTAGCAGCGTCGTCGGTACCAAACCAAAGAATACCTGTCTTACCCTCGCGAGCCTGACCGCAGAGCCAAAAACCTGTCTGCTGAGTGGCTGTAGCACGCTCGTTGCAGTACTCTACTCCATCCACCTTGAAGTACATCGGACGCCAGCGATATGGGCACTCGTTGCCTCCGGCACCGATGTCGGTGGTCATATCCATTGGAGTACCCTCGTAGTGGTCGCGCATTGCGTCGAACAACTGCTTTGGCGAGACCTTCTTGGTTGGCTTTACCCACAAAGGCATACGATTAGCAGGGTTGTGACCCATTGCATAGTCGGTATACTTGTCCATACCCTCGGCTACAGTGCGGAAGAATGCCCAAACACGCGCCTCACAGCCACGCAATGCACCAAAATCGAGCGGAGCGTATGCGTCGCAGAACGAGAACTCCTCGTCCTTACCATTGAAGTAGCCCATCTCGCGAGCGAACGAAATCACATCTGGCGCATAGAGGCAGTTCTTATTGTCGTTGAGCGGGAAGGTTGTGATTCGAGCCTGATTTGCGTGTCCCGAGACATATCCATCGGGAATACGACGTGCAACCCACACGATACCCTTGCGGAGGTTGTTGCCCTGTGCATCGAGCTTCGAGCCCTTGCCGATAAGCTCCATAATCCACGCCTCCTCCTTGTCGACGATCGAGAATGATTCGCCCGACGAGGCATAACCATACTTGTTAGCCAAGAATACGATGGTAGCGATAGCCTCACGAGCGGTACGCGCACGCTGCAATGTGATGTAAATCAACGAACCGTAGTCCATAATACCCTTCTCGTCGAACAACTCGTGACGACCGCCATAAGTGGTTTCGGTAATGATGAGTGAGTGTTCGTTCATATTGCCTACAGTGGCGTATGTAGGCACCGCCGACTGCTCGATAAGTCCGAGATAACGGCCTGTATCCCATTCGTTTACTGCAAGCATCTTCGCCTTCTGCTTGCCTCCGTTGTGCTTGTAGAGTGCACCATAGAGCTGATGCGAGTCGGCTGCATAGGTAACCATCACCGAGCCATCGGTAGATGCGCCCTTGGTTACAATAAAGTTGGTGCAGGCGAAAACTGTAGCCGTACCTGCCAAAAATGCGAATGTTAATAAGAGTCTCTTCATACCTATATATATTCTATTTGAATGCTTCGTTCAAGAGCTTTGCCAAGCGGCAGCCAGCCTTAATCATCATATCGTAGTTTACATCCTCCATCTTCTTCTGCTCCATATATGGAACAACACTATCAGGCATACACTTATCGAGGTAAGATGCTGCAATAGTTCCGTTGTCAGCAATCCAATTGAGTAAATTGCCCTTTGTGAACTCGTCGAAACGACCATCGAGGCAGAGTCCCATATCGTAGGCTCTGTATTGTCCCGAGAAACCTGCAGGATAGTTACCCCAACGGCTCCAGCTTGTCGACCACTTTGCCTTGTTCATCTTCTTTGCACCCTTGCCACTTTCGGCCTTTGGTACCAAATAGATGAAGTCGTCGTACGAGTGTGGATAACCCTTGATACGGATATGAGCGAGGTCGTGGATGTCGCACATAAGGTTGATGAGTGTACGCAACGCCTCGGTCACCTTTTGTGCTGGAAGATTGTTGTGGTTCTTGATAACCTCCAACGACTTGTTTATTGCAACATAGGCGTCGTTCTTGTCGCCCTTCTTTGTCTTCGGCTTGAAGTTCTTGGCAAGGTGGAGGTAGTGAATTTCGGCTGTGTGGGAGGCCTGTCGTGCCTTCTCGAGCTTATAGAGATACTTAATATCGTCGTTATAGCTTTGATCGAGATACTTCTCAACAGCACTCTTTGCCTCGGGATTTAGGTGCTCAACTGCAAGAATTACGATGCCCTCGTGGCAGTTGTTAGGCCACGCGTAGCTCGCTGAAGTGGTCAGAACCAAGGCTAAAAGTATAAAAATTTTTTTCATAGTCTATATCTTTATTAGGGTTAACTACTTTGCAAAAATGGTATTCAGAACGTGAGCAAGGCGGTATCCTCCAATGATAACAGCCTTGGAGGTGAGCTTGAATACCTCCTCCTTCTGCTCCTTGGTCAACTGGGCTACGTTTGTGCCCTGTGGGATAATCTGACGAGCGCGATGTCCCATCTCGATGATATCTCGGCTCCAATCCTCGAGCGTTCCGCTCTGAATAGCCTTGATCTCCTCCTCCGACAAGGTGTCGATTGCTGCTGCAATCTTCTCGTATGGCCAGTTCTCCTGACGCCCATCGTGACCAAGTGAAGTATCCCAGAAACCGTGATAACTCATTGGCTTGCCATTTCGGTGTATCTGCATATCCTTCTGTCCTGGGTGGATATTCTCGGGGAAGAGAATGTGTACAGGGCAGTGCATATCGGGCACATAGTGAGCCATATTGATAAGTCGCTGACGCACTACAGAGTCGGGCAAGTTCTTGTACTTGCCATCGCCCAACTCGGCAATTGCATTCACAAGGTGGCCCATAACGCCTCCTGCAGGCTTACCCTGCACAAAGTCGTATGCCTTACCATCAGCTGTACTCTTGCCGCTATGGGAACGATTTACCTCCTTAAATGCTTTGGCACCACGGAATGCATCCATCCACGAAGCGTAGTAAGGAAGTGTGTGCTTAAGGTAGTAGTGACATTTTGCCTTAGCCTCTGGTGTGAGGTGCTGCTCGGCAATGTAGGCAGCAGTACCGTGAGCGTAGTTTGTCCACGCCTTTGTGCTCTCCACTTGGAATATGGCAACGAGGGCCAGCACAATAATTGAAAGGTGTTTTTTCATAGTTTTGGTATATTTTATTTGTTGTTTTCGATGATGAGTGTGGTTATAGACCAAGTGTTCAGTGGCAGACTAACTATTTTGTACTCGCCACGAACCTTTATCTGGAACGACTGTCTCTTGTTCGGGATGTTGTTTGCTACGACGCACACCACATAGTCGCCATTCGGATTTTGGAATGCTATGCTGCGAAGGTGCTCCTGCTTGTCGATTGCGAGAACCTTTGCACCACGCTCGACATATGGGCTAAACTGACGGAACAATTTCGCCTGAATGCTCTCGACGAAGGTCTCCTTCTCGATATCGATAGTGAAAAGACCACCGCAAGGGTGCTTGCCCACATTTGGTTGGCCATCGGCATCGAGCACCAAGTTCCACGATGAGTATGAGCGGCAGCCATTATTCAAAGCTCCGAATATGGTCTCGGCCCACCATTTCACATCTTGCTCGTCGAGCTTGGTGAGATTTGGACCTCGCTCGGTTAGGTGCATGTCGATGTTTGGCGCATATTTGCGCACCTCGTGCATCACCTCGGGGGTGTTGCCGTTGTATGGGTGCCAAGCAATAGCATCGATATTGCGCGCAACCTGCTTGTTCTTAACCAGCTCTATAACGCGCTCGTATGCTTTGTAGTTGTGGTCGTGAATCCAAATCTTGGTATCTACGCCCGCCTTCTTGAATGCCTGCGGAATGTATTTGCCAGCCAAAAGAGCCTCCTGCTCGGCCGAAATGAGTGTGGCAGGGCATCCTCCGCGCTGGTCGGTGAGGGGCTCGTTCTGAATGGTTATAGCGTCGATATTGATGCCGCGCTCCTTGTAGGCTTTGACGTATGCTGCCCAATAGTTTGCAAACGATGGTAGATGCTCGTCGAGCAACGAGCCACCACACATCTCGCCACTATCCTTCATCCAACCTGGTGCGCTCCAAATCGACGAGAAGGTGTAGAGATGAGGGCAGTAGTGCTTCAAGGTCTTGAGTATCGGAATCATATAAATCTCGTCGCGTGCCACCGAGAAGTTCTTCATTGCGACATCGCCCTTGGTGTCGTTGTAGTTGTACAACTCTGTAGCGTAGTCGCTCGAGCCGCAGTTGAGACGTACAATCGATAGGTTGTAGCCATCCTTCGTGAATACCCTCTTAAAGAAGTTGTGGCGCACATCCTTGTCCACCTGCGAGAGCAACCAGCAGGTTGCATCGGTCATCGATACGCCAATGCCAAGATAGTCGTGCATGGGTTTTGCAGCATCGAGGTCGATGGTCTCGTAGTAGGAGTAGGCGTGCTTTGTAAATGGAGTGCTACGCATCTCGTGAATCTCTTGCGACGCGGTAGTCTGCAGCATCTTGAATTTCACTTCGCCTTCGCGTGCTACATACGACTGGGCCGATGCGGATGCCACACCTGCAATAGCCAAAAAGGTTAGGATTAGTTTTTTCATAGTTTTATGGTTCTAGTATCTATTTCCAAATATTGATGAGCCTATGCGCACCATTGTCGAGCCACACTCTATCGCTAGGTTGTAGTCGTCGGACATTCCCATCGAGAGGGTGTCGAACTCCTCGCCGAACTGCGGCTTCAGATTGTCGAAGTAGAGCGCAAGTTGCTCGAAGTCGGCACGAATAACTGCCTCGTCGTCGGTGTTGGTTGCCATACCCATAACTCCTCTCACACGTATATTCTTGAGTGAGGTAAACGATTCACTGTGCAGATACTCAGCGAGTTCGTCGTACTTCCAGCCTGTCTTGCTCTCCTCTTGTGCAACGTGTATCTCGAGCAGTATGTCCACTACCCTGCCTATGCGCTCGGCCTCGCGGTTGATGCACTCTGCAAGGCGCGTGCTATCCACCGATTGAATGAGCGAGACGAATGGCACAATTTGGCGCACCTTGTTGGTTTGGAGGTGGCCAATCATCTGCCACTCGATATCGGCTGGTAGGCTATCGTGCTTCACGAGCAGTTCCTGCACTCGGCTCTCGCCAAATAGGCGTTGTCCGGCGTTGTAGGCCTCCTGCAACGTCTCCACCGGATGAAACTTCGACACCGCCACAAGGGTGACTCCTTGTGGTAGCGATGAGTGCAACTCCTCTATTTTCTGCCCGATAGTCATAGCTTACTTAACGCGTAGTGTTCTACCAATCTGTAGTACTGTGTTAGGCTTAATGCCATTCAAACGGCAAATTGCCGCAACGGTGGTGTGGTTGCGCTGTGCGATTTTACCCAAGTAGTCGCCACTGCGCACCTTGTAGTAGCGGCGCTCGGCCGATTTCTCGGTCTCCTTCTTTTCGGACTCGGACATCACCTTCTCGCCATTCCAATCCTGCTCATACTTCGAATAGATGCTGAAGTACGAACGCTTCATCAGAAGATGATCGCGGCGTAGGTTGCCTGTCTGGAAGTTGATAAGGCGCTCAGGGTCGAACGACTGTCCCATATAGCGGCACTCGAAGTGGAGGTGTGGGCCTGTGCTTCGGCCCGAACTGCCACCAAGTGCAATTGGCTGACCTGCCACTACTCTATCGCCCGCCTCGACCAAACGCTTCGAGAGGTGTGCGTGATAGGTCTCGATGCCGTTGTCGTGACGAACAACTACGAGTGTTCCGTAGCCCGTGTCGGTAGCCTTCGCGAAGCGCACCACTCCGTTGAATGTCGAGCAGATGGTGTCGCCAACCTTCAGCGCGATATCTATGCCATTGTGGTTTGATTTATGGCGCACTCCGTAGCGCGATGTTATGCGGCCCTTGATTGGGTAGTGATACGAACGCAGCGAATCGACCAACTCTATGGCTGTAGCCGATGGAATAGACGACAGAGCCACATCGCGGTATGGCGAAATAACCTCGGTGTCCCAGTGGTTTGTGAATGCCGTAGAGTCGGCCTTTATCTCCTCGTTGCGGATATATCGCCACGAATTGTCGTTGAATAATACAATCGACAAGCGGCTATCGGCCGTTGGTATGGTGTCCACAACTATTGCCGACTGCAACTTCTCGATTGGCGGAATCGAGAGTGCATTCAGTGAATCGGTCTGCGCCTTGGCTGTTGCGCACCCCAAACAGATTGCTAATATTGTAACTACTCTTTTCATTCTTTGTATTCTTAATTTTTAGCACATTTAACCATTTAACCATTTAACGGGGTGTTAAAAGGTTAAATCAACTTTTAACTTTTAACTTGCTTGAGCAACTCTTCAGCTGCCTCGAGTGCCTTGTAAAACTCCTCGCCCCACTTGCGGATGATAGGCTCGCGCAGACCCTTGTAGACAGGTATGCCGAGTTTGCAACCATTCTCGCACGCCGACTTGCAGATGTACCAGCGGTGGTAGTTCAAGCCCTCGCCACCGTTCTTGAATTTCAAGACACGAATTGGGTAGAGGTGGCACGAAATAGGCTTCTGAAAGTCACATTTGCCCTCGCGGTAAGCCTTGTCTATAGCACACAATGCCACGCCATTCTCGTCGTAGCAGGTGAAGGCGCACTCGCCACCATTGATGAGTGGTGTGGTGTAGTCGCCATCCATATCTACCACCATAAAGCCTTGCTCTTCAACGGCTTTGATGCCCTCGGGGGTCATATATGGCTTGTAATTCTCGTACTCCTCCTCGAGGATATCGACCTCCTCAATCTCGTGCGGAGCACCCGGATCGCCCTCGGTGCAACAAGCGCCCTTGCACTGCGACAAGTCGCACGCAAACTTATCCCTCAAGAGGTCCGCACTAACTATTTTACCTTCGATTTCAATCATAGTTTTTTTTTGGTTTCTATGCCACTAAAAAGCCATCGTGTCCTCAATCACTTTGTCGTACAACTCGCCCAACGAGATGCCTGCGGTGCGGGCCTGCTTAGGAACGATGCTGCCGCTCGACATTCCGGGGATTGAATTGACCTCGATAATGTAGGCCTTGCCCTCCTCGGTAATGATGAAGTCGATGCGGACAATGCCTCGACAACGACACGCCTTGTAGGCCACTACTGCGTCGTGTGCAAGCATCTTCGCCCACTCCTCAGAGATTGGCGCAGGGGTAATCTCGTCGCTCATACCTGCGGTATACTTCGCCTCGTAGTCGAAGAAGGCATTCTTCGAAACAATCTCAGTAATAGGCAATACGAGCTCCTTGTCCTTGGTGATAAGCACTCCACAGCCGAACTCGCGGCCTGTGATGCACTCCTCGATCAAGACCTCCTCGCTCTCGGTGAATGCCAATCGTACAGCCTCGTCAATCTGCTCCACCTCGGTTACGCGTGTCACGCCAAAGCTCGAGCCGCTAGCGTTAGGCTTCACGAACATTGGCAAGCCCAATTCTGCAACAATAGCCTCGGCCGAGTATGCCTCGCCCTTGTGGAGGAATACCTCCTTTGCTACGTTGATGCCGCGCTCGGCAACTGCGCGCTTGGTAGACACCTTGTCGAAGGTGATAGTTGAGCTAACCTGCGAGCACGACGAGTAAGGTATACCCATCATATCGAGGTAGCCCTGCAACTTACCATCTTCGCCTGGTGTGCCGTGGATGATAATCAAGGCGTAGTCGAACTCGTGACGAACGCCCTCTACGGTGAGCGAGAAGTCGTTCTTATCCATCTCGTAGCGCTTGCCATTCTCGGTGTAGGCCCAGCTACGATGGTGTAGGTCGATAACCTTAACGTCGTACTTCTCGGTATCGAGAGCCTCGCTTATTTGGTGTGCACTGTTGAGTGCGATTTCGCGCTCAGACGAGTCTCCTCCCGCCAAAAGCGCAATTCTAAGTTTTGTCATATTATCGATATAATTTGTTCTGTATTATGTATTTAGCCACCGCAGGGCAAACCTTTGCGGTGAAATTCTCGCCTTTGGTAATCTCGTTGCGGATGTCGGTTGCTGCGTAGTCGAAGAGCGGAGCATCCTCCAAGAAGGTAATCTTGTCGGCAAACTTCTCCACCGAGTATCCCTCACGCGGATAGACCAAAAGGCGGTAGTCGCGGAGTATCTCCTCGTAGCTACGCCAGCGGTCGAAACACTCGATATTGTCGGCTCCGAGCAGCAGCGAAAACTCCATCTCTGCACCAAACTGCTCACGCAAGTAGCGCAAGGTATTGATGGTGTACGACGGCTTCTCGAGCACAAACTCCACGGCCGAAACCTTTATCTGCTCGGGATAGCGCGATGAGGCACACGCCATCTCGCACATCTCGTAACGCGAAAATTCGGGCGCAAGTTCCGTTGTGCTCTTCAATGGGTTCTGCGGCGATACAATAAATATCAGTTCATCGCACAGACCCTGCTCCACCACCCACTCAGCCAAAGCTATATGGCCCTTGTGGATTGGGTTGAACGAGCCAAAGTATAGTGCTACCTTTTTCATTAATGCAAAATGCAGAATTAGTTTTAACGATTTAACAATTTAACATCTTTAACACGGTTTAACGCCTTGTTAAAAGTGTTAAAAGTGTTAAACGTGATAAAACTCTGCCCTCTCTTTTAACATTTAACATCTTTAATATTATTTAACACCCCTGCTAAAAGTGTTAAACGTGTTAAAATTAAATTAATAATTAATCTACTGCGCCAGGAAGCTGTCGATTATAGCGCGAGTATCAGCCACAGCAGTAGCAAGGTCATCATTTATGACCTGATGGTCGAAATGCTCAGCCTTCGAAATCTCGAACTCGGCCTTGGCTACACGCTTAGCTATAACCTCTGCTGCGTCGGTGCCACGTCCTACGAGTCGCTTCTCGAGCTCCTCAATCGAAGGCGGCATAATAAATATAGAGCAAGCCTTATCTCCGAAGATATGCTTGAGGTTGATGCCGCCAATGACATCTACGTCGAATATAATAATATTACCCTTCGACCAGATGCGCTCCAACTCGCTCTTGAGAGTGCCGTAGCAGGTACCTGCATATACCTCCTCCCACTCTACGAAGTCGTCGTTAGCAACCTTTGCTGCAAACTCCTCCTGTGTGAGGAAATAGTAATCTACTCCATTCTGCTCTACTCCACGTGGAGCTCGCGAAGTAGCCGAAATCGAGAACACGAACTGCGGATAGTGCTTCAGCAGTTCACGCACAATAGTGGTCTTACCCGAGCCACTTGGTGCTGAAAATATAATAAGTTTACCTTCCATAACTATTCTAATTTTGCATTAACCCCTCTTCGAGGGCTTTTCCTCCTTGCGGCTCGGCATAGTGTGCAAGCACCCTCTGCTCTCGCTCCGCAGCGTCGGTTCTGCATTTTGCATTTTGCATTATAGTATGTTCAAGACCTGCTCCTTAATCTTCTCGAGCTCGTCCTTCATCTTCACGACCAACTTCTGAATGTCGTGCTGATTGGCCTTCGAGCCTGTAGTATTAATCTCGCGGCCCATCTCCTGAGCAATGAAACCGAGCTTGCGTCCCGCCTGCTCCTCGTTGTGAGCCACCTCGCGGAAGTACTTGCAGTGGTTCTCGAGGCGCACCTTCTCCTCGGTGATGTCGAGCTTCTCGATGTAGAATATCATCTCCTGCTCGAGGCGGTTGTTGTCCACCTCCACGCCCAACTTCTCGATGCCCTCGCGGATGCGCTGACGGATAGCCTCGGTGCGTGCAGCCTCGAATGGGATAATCTCGTTACGCATCTGCTCTATCAACTCCACACGGCGCAAAAGGTCGGCAATGAGGATTGCACCCTCCTGCTTGCGGAAGGCGTCGAGGCGGTCGATAGCACCCTCTACGGCTTGCATAATTGCAGCCTTCTCGTCGTCCGAAGCCTCTACGGTGTCGTTCTGAATAACGTTTGGCATCTTCATTACCGAAGGGATGATAGCCTCGTAGTCTACCTCTACGTTGGCGTATGCCAAAGCCTCGTTCATCTGCTTGATGTAGGCAGCAAAGAGAGCCTTGTCGATGCGCGATGCGGTTGCCACCTCGTTAGTTGCTTCCGACACCATCATATCCACCTTACCACGCACCACACGCTTCGATACGAGCGAACGTATCTCGTTCTCGAGTTCACGGTACGCTGCAGGTGTCTTTACACCCAAGTCGAGCTGCTTCGAGTTGAGCGAGCGAATTTCGGCAGTAAAAGTCTTGCCATTTACCACTACTTCGGACTTACCGAAGCCGGTCATAGATTTTTGCATATAGTTGTGTTATTACTTATATTTAATACTAATCGCGCAAAGATAATAAAAAAAGACGAGAGACGAAAGACGAAAGCGGAAAACTTTTTTTTGATTTATGGCATTTAATGGCATTCGTTCGCTGTGCTCACTTAATGGCATTCTATGGCAGTTTTTCTTTTGCCATTCTTTGCCATTCAGCAATCTTTGATTGCGCTTGCCATTAGAAAGGTATTCTTACCCTTTTTTATTTGTCATCAGATGATAATAAAAAAAAGGAATTATTCTGCGAAGCAGAACCAAGTCTCCCTTTTCAAAGGGAGATTTAGAGGGATTGTCAATATGGTAGCTTACCGTTTTTTTTTTTGCCTAAAGGGAGAAAAAAAAGGGAAGCCTCTTTTTTCGCACCC
>JAZLDJ010000027.1:0-9900 GCA_045614685.1 Alistipes sp.
TTGGCTCACAGAACGACATGGCTACGATCCGACTTGTTGTAGAGTGTCTGCAAGAAACGGAACGAGGTCTTGGTAACCTTGGTGCGACCATCGTTGAAGCGACCGCCGATAGCCTCGGTAATCCAAGTTGGGTCGCCTGCGAAGATATCGTTGTACGACTGCATACGGAGGTGACGTACCATACGCAACTTTATTACGAACTGGTCGATAAGCTCCTGCGCGAACTCCTCGGTGATGTTGCCCTTGTCGAGGTCGTACTGGATGTAGATATCGAGGAATGACGAAACATTACCGAGCGACATTGCAGCACCATCCTGCTCCTTAACAGCAGCGAGGTATGCCATATAAACCCACTGAACAGCCTCCTGAGCCGAAGTAGCTGGACGGCTCAAATCCAAGCCGTAGTACTCGCCCATAACAATCATATCCTTCAACGCCTTAATCTGATCTGCAATCTCCTCACGAAGACGGATTGTAGCGTCGGTCATAGGCGAGCAGAGCGACTTCAAGTCCTCCTTCTTTGCCTCGATAAGACGGTTGATACCGTAGAGAGCCAAACGACGGTAGTCGCCAATGATACGACCACGTGCGTAGTTGTCAGGCAAACCGGTGAGGAAGCCCAACGAACGGAACGAACGAATCTCCTCGGTATATACATCGAATACACCATCGTTGTGAGTCTTACGATAGTGAGTGAAAATCTCTTTAACCTTCTCGTCAACGTCTACGCCCTGCTCCTTGCAAGCACGCGATACTACGTTGATACCACCAAAAGGCTTGATTGCACGCTTGAGCAACTCGTGGGTCTGGAGACCTACGATAAGCTCATTCTCCTGGTCGATATAACCAGCCTTGTGCGAAGTGATTGTCGAAACGGTCTTGTTGTCGAGCGAGCGAACGCCACCATTAGCGCGCTCCTCCTCGATAGCCTCAAGACACTTTGCCCATACCTTCTTGGTACGCTCCGACGGACCTGCCAAGAACGAAGCATCGCCATAGTATGGAGTAATGTTTGCCTGTACAAAATCGGAAACATCGATTTTAGTCTGCCACAGGCCTGCCTTAAACTGCTTGTGAATATCCATAACTTACCTAAATTTGTTTTCTCTATCTAAATTCGTGCGCAAAGATAGTAAAAAAAACGCAGATTTAAAAGCCCAAAAGGGGAAAAGTTTGCGCCATTTGGCATTGGCATTTTTTATATAGCTATTGGTATTTTTTATAGGAGCTAGTAAGGGCCAGTAAGGGCTAGTAAGGTTTTTGCCGTAACACGCGTAACATAACGTAACACGTGCACGCCCCCGTGTTACGGTGTTATGGTTACGGGAACTCCAGAGGTTGTCTCCCTGCAATTACTTCAGCGACTCTATCCACTCGATGGTTTCGTAGGTGAGTGTGTCGGTGCGGTCGCGCCACTCGCGACGACGGAGATAGTCCGACTTACGCTGTTGCAGGAGCGCATTTATAGGGAATAGCGGACGACGCAGTGCGCTCTTCTCCTCGCGTTGAGAAGGGCGAATCACACGCAAGACGATACTATCCTGCAATGGACGACGCTGAGGCTCCCACTTGAAGTTTGGCAACTTGGTAGGCTGCGTCTCAGGAATCTTATCCATAGGATAGAATGTATAGGTAGGATTACCACGATAGGTGATAGCCGACACTGCCTGATTCTCGAGATATGAAGTCATATCGCCCGCCTCGATATATGCCATAAGGGTAATCTCGGGCGAGTTCTCCTCCTGCATATAGTAGATGGTCTGCACATTGCCATTCACATCGTTGCGATACATCTCTCTGTTGCGGAAATGTGAGGTCATCTCCTTACCCGTAACCTGGTTGTAGTGGGCAGTATCAACCTGCGACACGGTGAGCGGCTTACCCTCGAAGTCGGCCCTCACGAGCTCGCTCTTCTGGATGATTATGTGCATCACATCCGACGATATCTGATTGTTCTCGCCATTCCACATCACAGGCGACTTATGCAGATGGATAATAGAGTCGACAGTGGTGGTTATGAGCGAATCGCAAATAGACTGGAAGTCGCTACGGTACATCTTCACGCGGCGGAATGCTCGAATCTCGCGATAGAACGAATCGATATTCTCGGCCTGCACCTTGGCCACCTGCGTAGGTGATGGCAGTGGCTTAGGGAATAGCACGTCGATAATGGAGTCGAGACGATGATTCATCACCGAATCGAGCGGTCCAAGTTCGGCCAACAAGAGCGAATCTATGCCCGCCAACGTGAGCGAATCGACCATCTGAATGAAGATGCCTCTGCGCTCCTGACGTGTGAGCTTACGGCGCAACTGCTTATCTGCGCGCTCCTGCTCCTTAGCGTTGTATATCGAATCGCGGATTGCCCACTTGCGGTAGGTCTCCACGCGCTTTGCCTGACGGGCACGACCTATGCGGTCGAGCTTGGCATCGAGCGAATCCTGCTTAACCTTCTCGAAGGCGGCATTCTCCCTATCGGTAATAGCCTTGAAGTAGGCCTTCACCTGCTTATAGGTCATAGTGTCGAACTTGGCGAGAGTGTCCAACTTTACCGAATCGAGCTTCACCGAGTCGAGTTTCACGCTGTCGCGCTTGAGGCTATCGAGTTTTATTGTATCGCGCCTCAATGTATCAAGTTTCAAACTATCGAGTCGGAGGCTATCAAGTCGGAGACTATCCCGCTTCAGACTATCGCGCCTCAACGTATCCACGAGCAGCGAATCCTTGGCCAAACGTTTCGCCTGTTTGAGACTATCCTTAACAAAACGCTCGCGCGCCTTGATTTTACGTTCCAACTCCTCGTCGCGAGCCTTTGCCTCGGCCAGCAGTTGCTTCACCACAGGGAGTCGCTCGGCCTGTGCGGCACGCAACTCATCCTGACGCTGACGCAACGACTCCTTAACCGCCTTGTTCAAGTCGGCAGTCTCGGCCTTGAGCAACTTTGCACGAAGGCGCTTGCCCTGCTTTGTGGTATCCTTCGCCAGCGAATCTATCATAGCACGGCGCAACTCGGCCTTACGCTTCTTGGCCAAAGCCACCGAGTCTACGCTCTTACGCTGCTTGCTAACCAACGAATCTGTCGCAGCGACACTCTTAGCCTCTGCTTTAGCACCATTTACCGCCTGTGCACCCTGCGTTGGTGCACCCTGCGGTGCAGCCCCGTCTGCTCTATTAGCACGCTCGCCCATCGGTGCTTTTTGCGCCTCGGAAGGTTCACCCATAGCGCCCTGCTTGCGACCCTTGCGATTGCCATGGTCAGGCAATGGAGGCATCTTCTTTCCACCCTTATTTGGCATCTTAGGCAGCTTATTTGCCACATTCTCTGTCGTCTGTGCTTCATCGGTCTGAGGCTTGGCATCAGCCTTCACCTCCTCGCCCTTCTCGTCGACCTTTGCAGCCGCCTTTGCAGCCTGGTCGAGCGAATCTCTACGAGCCTTCTCAATCTTGTCGCGGATTGGATAGACGGTGTAGACATACATCGAATCGGAGGCCATAAATACCGAATCGGTCTGCGAAGTATCGTAGTTGATAAGCGACGGTTCCTTGGTTACGAAGACATTGCCGGGTTCCTTCCAATACTCGCCCCAATCGCCAAAGATGAGCATCTTCTGCACGCGATCGTCGATTTGGATATTGCGTCGCAACTGGGCATAGTTGCTATCGCGATAGTAGTAGAGCGTATCGCACAAGAGTTCCTGGTCTTGAGTGAGGATATAACCGTTTCGATGGAGCGTATAGAGTTGCGTGGCCTTGTCGAAAGTACCCATATCTGTATATAGGTAGTCGTCCTTGCTTCTATCGCCTTCGGGGTCTTTATTCCAGATGTTGGTGCGTGAGAAGAACTGCGCGTAGTTGGTGTTGGTGTTGTAGACAACCGAGTCGCTCATCATATCGTACTCGTTGTTACGCATCTGCACCCTATCTACGCAGATAACCTCGTGGTTGTCCGAATAGAGATAGCCCCTATCCGACTCGAGCATATTATCGCCACTGATAAGCACGCCACCACCGTGATAACGACCGATGTTTGTCTTGGTATTGAAGATAAAGTTGTAGGTGTAGAGCGTAGCCTCGCCATCCACCACCTTCACGATATTCGAGAAGACCTTTGCCAAGTTGGTACTACCATCATACTCGGCACGGTCGCCATAGATGTAGGTCGAGCCTCGGTTGATAAGCACATTGCCAAAGCACTCGATGTGGCGCTCGTTGTAGCGCACCGCACTATCTGCCGTGATTACCGTACCATTGTGATAGGCTGCAAAGTGACCCACCACAACCATAATCTTTTGGCCCTCGTGTTGCATCTGCCAACCCTCGTCGGCCTTCATATCTACATAGTCGCGACTTCGTCCTCGGTTGATTGAAGAGGCCCTATCCTCGCGCGATTGCGGCTCCGACGATGCAGGCGTAGACGACGGAAGGTCTATGCTTGCAGCAAAGACCCAACTCACCATCACAACGAGTGCAATCGATATGGCTATTATCTTCCTCTTCACGACTCTATCGTAAACTCACTATTTATCCAGACTCTTCAGCCAATTCTTATTCGAGAAGTCGGCATTGCGAAACTCGGGCGCAATGTAGATATACATCGACGCTATCTTCTTGTCGAGCCAAGCACGGAATTCGTTCTCCTGTTTCTCGTTGAGAGCCAACTGCTCGAGTCGCAGATAGTCCTCGTCGAGCGAAGCGTTGTGCGCAGGTATCACCTTCAACAACTTCACCACCTTGACCAACTCGTTACCCATCATATCCGACGAACGGAATGGTGCCGACATCTCGCCCTCCTTCAAACGGCGAATGGCGTTGTAGTCGTCGATGCTCTTGCCACCCATAGCACCGAAATCCTCCTTCAGAAACTTTGTAGCGGTGAGTTTTGCATCGAATGCCGAATAGCGTTCCAAGAGGTCGTGGTTGGTTACCACACCACCATTCATCTTCGAGTGCTTATCGTCGGAGTGCTTCTTGGCTGCCGCCTCGAAGGTCAGCGAATCCTTCTTGATGAGGTTTACTATGCTATCCAACTCGCGCATTGGCGCCACAATCTCGTCTGTGGTGAAGGTTGGACGGAGCAATATGTGACGGCAGTGATAGAGTTGTCCCTTCTTGTCGATAAGCTGAATGAGGTGGAATCCGAACTCCGACTCCACAACCTCCGACACCTGACCAGGCTTGAGCTCTGCCAACGCATCGGCAAAAGGCTTCACAAAACCAGCCAAAGGTGCTGGCTCCAACTCACCTCCCTGAATGGCCGAGCCATCCACCGAGTACATTCGTGCCAAGGTCGCAAAACGGGTCTTGCCAGTAACGATACGCTCACGCATCTCCACCAAACGCTCGCGAGTACGCAGTTTCGCCTCCTTGAGGTTCTTTGGGAACATCGTAATCTGCGCATACTGATACTGCTCGGCAATCACAGGCAAACTACCCTTCTCCTTCGAGTTGTAGAATCGTTCCACCTCGCCAGGGATAATCTTGGTCTTGCTCACCACGGTCTGCTGCATCATCTGAGCATAGGACTGCTCCTCGATTTGACGACGAAGCAAGTCGCGGATGTGGTATATCGCCATGTGCGACTTCTTCTCAAGTGCCGAAATCGAGCCCTCGTTATCAATCATCATCTGCACCTGCTGCTCTACGCGCTGCGCCACATCACCCTTGCTAATCTCAACCGAGTCTATCAAGGCCTGATTGTAGAGCAACTTCTGAAGCATAAGGTTCTCGAGAGCCTCGTCCTGAGCCGGACGGTCCGAGGTGTAGCCCTCCGAGCGACGCTGCTCGAGAATTTGCTTGGCGCCCTGCTGCACATCCGAATAACTAATCGATGAGTTACCCACTACAGCCACAACCTTGTCAAGCATAACAAAGCGTTTTTGCGCCATCACCGCCGTTGTTCCCACAACAACGAGACAGATAAATATTGAGAATAATCTTTTCATTTTCAACCTGTTATTTGTTGATTTTCGCATAGCCCGACTTGAAGGCTCCCGTCTTCAAACGCTCTTCGTGACGACGTATAACCTCGGCACGATGCTGACCAATTAGTATGTGGCGAATACTCTCCTCGGCCATATCGAGAGGCATAGTATCGCCCACCTTCAAAACGGCAGTTATGCGGTAATAGTAATTATTCTTGTTGTAGTGAATGCGCTGCACCTTGCGATTGGATAGCATATCCTCGTGCTGCGAAGTACGCACCAATGGCAAGTTGCTCAGAAAGTCCGAGAACGACACCCACTCGTTAAACTGCAAGAATGGGAAGTTGTTCTTGCGACACGACTCGACAAAGTCTGTACGATGCTCCTCCTTCGACGACTCGAACCACTTAACCAACTGGTCGAGACGACGATAATCCTCGGCTATAGCCACAATCTCGCCCTTGACCATAGGGGTCGAGATGCAGAAATCGGCCTTGTGTGCATTGTAGTAGGCCTCGATCTCTTGCTTGCTGATTTCTCCACAAGGCTCAGCGTCGAGGTAATGACTATCGAGACGGTGTATCAAGAGTGAACGACGATACTCCTGCACCAGGCGCTCGATATCGGCATCGGCCTTGGGCAAGACCTTTGCAGCCTCCTCCTGCTTGAGCTGACCCACAATCCACTTGTCGATGTAGGCCTCAGCGTAGGCCACGCTATCCTGCGCAGACAAGCCGCTTGGCATAGCCGCAGCCAACTCCGAGCGGTAGAGAGGAGTCTCACCAACACTCGCAACCACCTCATCATCAGCCCTAAAGCCCGACCACGCGTCACATCCCCACGCACACACGAGGGCAACCGCCAAGATAGATATTTCTAAAATTCTACGCATACAACCCGCAAAGATAACACATTTTCGGGAATAAAACGATAGAATTACAATTTTATTGTAAGAAAGGGGGTCTCATTAGTCGAGAGTCTTCTTGTCGTCGCCAACAAGTTGGCTCTATAACGGCGGAGGCAGAGCCTCCTTTATGGCGGCGCAGTCTAAAAGACTGCTTTATGGAGCGCCCTCCCCATAGAGGGCAAAGCCCGACGCCAAAGAACATCCAAAGCCGTCGTGCAAAAAGAGTCAATCAGAATGGTTTTATCTGTAGTCCTCTGGCGTGGCTGTGCCATATGATTGCCCGCCATCACCCTCAGGTCGCATCTTGTCCCACACTTGGGCTAGGAACGGATTTCGCTTGGCCTCCTCGTCGAAGTGCCAAGGTGCTGGCATACACTCGTCGCACCAATGGCCACCGAGCAATATTAGTGCTGGCGAAGCCGAGAAGCGGTGTCCGAAGGCACACTCCCACTCCAACTTTGTAGCGAGGTCACCCTTCACCATACTCTCGGAGAGGCACTTACCGCCACGGAATGCAGCAGCCTCGCACATATCTTCGATATCGAGTTCAGCGAGCGGTTTGCTCTCGTCGTAGCCGTGCGAGAGTCGCTCAGCACTCTCCATATCGGCAAGATGAATATCGCTCATCTCCTGCCACGAACCTATCTTCTCACGCTCCTCGCGCGAGCCGAAGTAGGCCTTAATACGCGGCTCGTTGTTGTGCTTGAGCCAACCGAGCGTACCGAAGGTTTTATCCTTGGCAATGAGACGCATAAACGGCTTTATAGCCCAGGCTGGTGCAATCTTCGCCAACGAGAAATACCAAGGCAAGGTCTTTGCCATCTGCGCAAAATAGTCGGCAACAGGGATATTGGCGCGGAAGTGGAGATACTCCTCCAACTTATCCGAGTCGAGGTAGAACTGACCGTGAAAGTTGTGCGTAGCAAACCACTTCACATCGAAGATTTTTTCGGGTGCAGGGCAGTTGATGCACGAGAGCAGGTAGCGCTCGAAGTCGTAGTTCGTGAGACGATACTCTGCGCCACTACCAATGTTGTAGAACTTGCACCAAAACTCCTCGGGCAGACCATCCTCGCAGAGGTTTGCAAGCAGTCGTCCCGAATCCTCAACGGTAGCCCACTCCAACACTCCACGAATAGGAACGTGGAACATTATTGGGTCCATATTTTTGAGGATTGCAGGGTAGAGAATACCCGACTGACGAAGGCTCACCCAATGCTTCAAGCCCGACTCGACAAAGATTCGCTCGGCGCGACATTTCGATATTGCGTAATAGTCGTATATCGAAGGGAAAATCGGGTCTCCCGTACGGGCCCAATGGAGGGGCTCACGACGGTCTCCAGTCTGCGCCACACTACCGATGTAGACAACCTTCACAGCATCGCTATTTGGCTGAGCAAGAACGGCTTTCACAACATTCTCGGCTGCGGCAACATTCACCTCCAAGACGCTCTTTGGCTTATAGTCGGCACTTGGCGATACCATACCTCCAACGTGGAGCACATAGTCGGCGCCAGATACGCCTTTTAGAACATCGTCGTAGCGGGTCAAATCACCCCAAACAACGCGCACTCGGTCGCCATATTTCGCCATCTTCTGGCGGTTGCGTTTGGTGTCTCGCACCAGCACCGTAATATCGAACTTATCTCCGCGAGCAATCAGTTCGGCCAGCGTGGCTGTGCCCATAACACCAGTTGCACCGGTCAAAAATACATGTTTCTTCATTTCTATTTCTTTCTCTTAAACACAGCGAAGTAGGCCTCTATAGATAGCAACACAAACGCCACCAACGCCACTGCGTAGGTAATATAGTAGGTTGTTCCACCACCCACAACCTCGTAGAACGAGACATTATCGAGTCCGTAACATATCATCGAAAATGCCAAGAGATTGTTTATGGCGTGGACAATAATAGTGGCGAATATCGACGATGTACGCTCGTAGAGCATACAAAATATAAAACCTGCCACCATAGCCACAACTGCAGCCGATATACTTCCGTGTATCACGCCAAAGAATACCGACGAGAATGCAGCAGAGACGACAAAACTCCATCGCTTACGCAGTGTCTCGTAGACCAAGCCACGGAAGATTATCTCCTCCAAAATAGGCGCAGCAATCATCACCGAAGCCCAAGCAGCAACACCTCGGCCTACACTCGAGCCCTCGCTTGCAGGGAACCACAACGAGAGTGGGTCCAAGACAAATTGAGCCGAAAGCAGCCACACTAAGCCTCCGAGGATGATATTTGGATTAAAACCTCGGCCTGCGTGACGAATCGTTATCGATCCCTTGCCTCCGCGACAACGAAGATAGACCACAAGCGCCACCAGAGCCATAGCCATCAAGACCGAATAGACTATTGCGTTGTAGTTGCCGAGCTCGACCTGCTCAATCATATATTGCATATTATCGATAGTCTCCTGTGGCGCAGTCGAGACCTCGGGCCTCTGCAATCCACCAAGGTGCAAAATTACACCAACAACTATCTGCACCGCAAAAAATATTAGCGGCATCGCCATAACATCCCACACGCTGGGGAAGAGTGCTTTACGAGTACTATTTTCCATGTTTTATACTCTTTTTCGAGTGCGAAGATAAGCATTTTTGAGGCAAAAAGAAAAACTTTATTTGGGTAAATCAAATTAAAATTACTAAATTTGCCCGATTATTATTTATAATAACCTCTTAACTATATGGGAAAAGTAGTAGCATTAGCTAATCAGAAGGGCGGCGTAGGCAAGACCACCACCGCGATAAATCTCTCGGCTTCAATAGCCTTGCTCGGCAAGAAGGTGCTTCTTATCGATGCCGACCCGCAGGCAAATGCCACATCGGGTCTGGGCTTCGACATCAACACCGCGGGCATCTACGAGTGCATCACCAGCGAGTGCAAGGCCGAGGATGTAATGCTCAAGAGCGAGGATGTGAAGAATCTGTGGGTATTGCCATCGAGCATCAACCTCGTAGCAGCCGACACCGAGCTCCCATCGATGGAGAACAGCCACCACGTCATCAAGGGTATTATCGATAGCGTGCGTGACCGCTTCGACTATATCTTTATCGACTGCT
>JAZLDJ010000028.1:0-6279 GCA_045614685.1 Alistipes sp.
GTCGAAGAGGTAGTCGTAGTTGTACTCCGCACCTGCAGTGAACTCGAATACTCTCAAGCGGTAGAGGTACTGACCTCCCGCCACTGCAGTCACGCCTGTGGTCTTGCCGTATGCGTTAGGATTCATATCTGCGCCATAGTAGCTATCTCGCTTGGTCGACTGAGCCGAAGCAAAGATGCTGTAACGGTGGCGAGTATTCTTCGATGTGCCATCGAACGAGAGGCTTCCGCTATTGATAAGGTGGTCGGTGGTCTCGGCAATCATAGCCTCGTGAGGCTGACGATCGAGCTGATCACCACCGCGACGATACTCGCTTGTGGCGTGGTAGTCGAGTGTCAGCTTGCTATATGCGCTGGTCTTGATATAGGCCTGTGTACCAATGGTCTGCGACTTGATGACAGGTATCTCCACAAAGCCATCGCCATCGTGGTCGTAGGCGTCACGCATACGATTCTGACCATAGATTGTAAGTCCCGCCTTGCGGTCATCGGTTACGAGCGAAGCGTTGAGAGTAGTGTTGTTATCGAGCGCACCTGTCACACCAATCGAGGTGAGCGAATGTGCCAACTCGCCCGAGTTACGCAGAGGCTCCTTGGTGATGATGTTGATTGTTCCACCGATTGCAGACGAGCCGAAGAGTGCCGATCCGCCACCGCGTACAACCTCGATGCGCTCCACCATATTTGCAGGGATATGCTCCAAGCCGTAGACGCCGGCCAAAGCCGAGAATACAGGGCGCGAGTTGATAAGAATCTGCGAGTACTGACCGCTCAAACCGTTGATGCGTACCTGTGCGAAACCGCAGTTCTGGCACGAGTTTTCGACACGCACACCCGGCTGGAACGACAATCCCTCCGCCAAAGTTGGAGCCGAAACCTTGTTCAAGAGGTCGGCGTCTACGATGTTGACGAGCGTAGGTGCCTCGCTGCGCTTGGTTGCGTTGCGGTTTGCCGATACAACAACTGCATCTACCGAAATCTGCTCCTCGGTGGTTTCGAAGTTGAGCAGAATATCTGCGCCACACTCAACATCAATCTCTTTGGTCTTGGTGGCATAACCGATAGAGGAAACGGTAACCTTTAACTTGCCGACAGGGGCGTGATAGAGGGTGTAGTGTCCCGTTGCATCGGTTGTAGTACCTACAGTTGTACCGTCGATGGTAACAGTGATATATGGGATATGCTCCTTGGTGCGGGAGTCTGTGATGTGTCCGTGAATTGTAGCCTCGCACTTGTCGGCGGCTGGGTGGCTATGGCCGTTTTCGTGATGAATGTGTTTTGCACTATGCTGCGCAGTGGCTGTTGCGCAAACTACAAGCGCAACAACTACCAAAGTGAAAAGTTTTTTCATTTTTAGTTATTGTTTATCGATAATACAAATATATATTTCACAGGGTTAATTGTGAATGTGTTATTGTTTTACGATAAACAAGGAGGCCCTCTAAGCGAGGAAGAGATAACTACAGTATTTGCCGATGCGGTTGGAAGAACTCCATACTCGCACTCTACGACAGTGACAAACGGATGATACTCGACCGACTCAGGAGCCGTAGCAACCACATCTTCGGCGTGACAGATTGGACAGTTACAGACAAAGTGTTTATCTTCGCCAACGTGGCCATCCAAGCAACAAGTATAGACATCGAAGCCTCGATCGTGCCAAAGATAGACTCTACTTGCATATGCTGTAATCATCAGCACCGCAAGCAGATACGACAGATATCGTCTATGTCTCACCAGCCATTTCACGGCCGCAAAGATACAAAAAATTGAAAACCCAGCAAAAAAAGTTGTATTTTTTTATAAAAACCCACCGCAAAGGAAAATATACTGGCGATTGCTAATTTTTATAAAAAAATTACTACCTTTGTTCGATTTTATTAACCAAACTCTAATCATGAATAATCAACTTGCCCTAAATTCTAAACCAAGATACGAGATTCTCGATGGTCTGCGCGGTGTGGCTGCGGTGATGGTGGTACTCTTCCATTTCGGTGAGACTTACGCTGAGTCGCCCGCAACGCAGCTTATCAACCACGGATACCTCGCGGTAGACTTCTTCTTCCTTCTATCGGGATTTGTTGTGGGCTACGCCTACGACGACCGCTGGGACAAGATGACCTTGTGGGGTTTCTTCAAGCGCCGCCTTGTACGTCTGCACCCAATGGTGATTATGGGTACAGTGATTGGTGCTGCGCTCTATGGTTTCGGCCAGTGCGAGGGCTTCCCGCAGATTGGTAATGTCGAGGGTTGGAAGGTTGGACTCGCCTTTGTGATGGGATTGTTGATGATTCCTTGCGGTGTAAACTTGGATATTCGCGGATGGAAGGAGATGAACTCCTTCAATGGCCCAAACTGGACCCTCACCTGGGAGTACTTCGCAAATATTCTCTATGCGCTCGTGTTCCGATTCTTGCCTAAGTGGGGATTGACCATTCTGCTTGCAGCAGCTGCGGTATGTACGCTCGATTTATGCCTCGACCTCGACCTCTTTGGCCTAATCACCGAACGACGCGCTAGTCACCAGTACACCATAATTGGCGGTTGGGCAATAACCTCTGAGCAGCTCTATGTCGGCTTGACCCGTCTGCTCTTCCCATTCATCTGCGGTTTGTTGCTTTCGCGCATCGGCAAGTTTATCAAAGTGAAGGACGGATTCTTCTGGTGCTCGTTGTTTATGGTGGTGATTCTCTCGGTACCATATGTGGGCGAGGCACCAAGCATCTGGAACGGAGTATACAACGCTGCTACGGTGATGATTCTATTCCCGTTGATTCTGTTGATGGGTGCAGGCAGCACACTCCACACCAAGCGAGGCAGAGCCCTCTGCAACTTCCTCGGCGAGATTTCGTACCCGCTCTACATCACCCACTACCCTATTCTCTACGCGCATATGAGTTGGGCTTGGAGCAACCCCGATGCTCCGACCTACCTCCACGTAATGATGGGCATAGGCACATTCGTCTTGACTATCGGTGTGGCATATGCTTGCCTCCGCCTCTACGACATTCCTATTCGCAAGTGGCTGACCGATAAGTGGTTGAAGCACAAAACAAGCAAATAACAAAAACTAAAATAGAACTACTATGAAAAAGATTACACTACTTTTAGTTGCTGTGGCGGCTACAATGTCGGCCTCGGCACAGTATTACCAGGATGCTGTAAACAAGGAGATGCTTCACATCCGTCAGCCTCGCACTGTTCAGCGCTCTGAGTTCACCGTACCTGCCATCGATGGCTACACCGCCTTCAAGGCAGACCTCCACACCCACACCATCTTCTCGGATGGACATCTCTCGATGGAGTCGCGCATCCGCGAGGCTTGGAAGGATGGTCTCGACGTTATGGCTGTAACCGAGCACCTCGAGTACCGCCCACACGAGAAGAATCTCGTGAAGTATATGGAGGGTGGCTACATCGCTAAGGGCACTAAGGCTAAGGCCAATTCGTTCGTATCGAAGAACGAGCCAGCCAAGGGCGAGATTCAGGTAAACCTCAACTTCCCTGTAGAGTTGGCTACACAGATTGCTAAGGACTACGATATGACAATCATCCCGGGCATCGAGATTACCCGCAAACCCGATGGTGTATATACACACTTGAACGCACTTTTCACAAAGGACAACAACACAATATACGATCCAGATCCGATGCAATCGACACGCAATGCAAAGGCTCAGGGCGCACTCATTATGCACAACCACCCAGGTTGGATGCGTACCGATATGAAGCCTTCGAAGTTCGACAAGGCAATCTACAAGGAGGGCTTGGTAGACGGCATCGAGATTATGAACGGCATCGAGTTCTACCCGAAGGCTATCACTCGCGCCAAGGAGTTAAACTTCTTTATGTCGGCCAACACCGATGCTCACCACCCAACAGCAGAGCGCTACGCAGAGTATGGCGAGGCTCGCAATATGACCATCATCTTTGCGAAGGATAAGTCGCTCGCATCGTTACGCGAGGCTCTCGAGGCACGCCGTACCTTGGCTTGCTCGTTTGGTGTTCTTGCGGGTGACGAGGCTCTGTTGCGCAAGGTTGTCGAGGCTTCATTGACAGTACGACAAATCTCGAACGACGCAAAGGGTCGCAAGCGTATTATCGTGACCAACAACAGCTCGATTCGCTGGATTATCGCACGCGAGGGTCAGCGCACCGAGGAGTTGCGTCCACACTCGTCACAGATCTTTGTCGAGAGCAAGAGCAAGGACAACAACGCAACGCTCCTCAACACTTGGTACGGAGAGAATAGCCACATTATTGTGGACCTCTTCGGGCTGGCAAAGTAGTTGCGAAGAGCTCTTTTAATTATTAGTTTTTCGCTTTAGGGCTTGCGCTTTACTCATTTTTTGTATCTTTGCAGCCACATTATATAGTAGAAAGAATGATTTGGGAAGCATTATGGGCGTTGATTAAACGCAATATATTGACGATTGTATTGATGGTGACATTTGCGGTGTGGGCATTTCCATGGTCGCTGATTATCATCATTCCAATCCTCCTCATAGCGCTCACCCCCATTCTGCTGATATGGCGCGTAAGCAAGGCACAGAAGGAGTTTTTCAAACAGGCAAAGGCTCGAGCTGAAGAGCAGAGCGGAGCCTTCAGACAGGAGCCTCCTCGCGGCAAAAAGCAGGATGGTAAGGTTACCGTTATACTAACCGAAGCCGCAGAGCAGCGCATAAGCGATGACGTGGGCGAATATGTTGATTTCAAAGAGGTAAAAAAATAGTATGAAGAAATTATTTGCAGCAATAGGCCGATATGTGATGCTTATGGGCAAAGTCTTCTCACGTCCCGAGAAGATGGGCATCTATTATCGACGTATCTTGGTGGAGATTGAGGCTCTCGGCATCAACTCTATACCATTGGTGGCTATCATTTCGATATTCATCGGTGCGGTAATCGCACTGCAGATGGGTATCACGCTCGAGTCGCCATTCATTCCTAAGTTCATGATTGGCTACGCCACTCGCGAGACTATGACCCTCGAGTTCTCTTCGACCGTCATAGCCATCATCCTTGCGGGTAAGGTGGGCTCGAATATCGCATCGGAGATTGGTACAATGCGTATCACCGAGCAGATTGACGCTCTGGAGATTATGGGCGTGAACTCAGCCGCATATCTCATCCTTCCGAAGATTGTAGCTACCGTAATCTTCTTCCCACTGCTCACCCTATTCAGCATGATGATTGGTACAATCGGTGGTTACCTCATCGCATTCTTCACGGGCATTGTGCTTCCGTCGGAGTATATCGAAGGTTTGCACTACTACTTCATTCCGTTCGAGATTACCTACTCGTTGATTAAGATGGCATTCTTTGCCTTCATCATAACCTCCATCTCGGCCTTCTATGGCTATTCGCCAAAGGGCAACTCGTTGGAGGTGGGTCGCGCCTCGACACGTGCCGTGGTAACCAGCTCGATTACCATCATGATTTTCAACCTTATCTTAACACAGCTGATGCTGACCTAAAAAGAGTTCGAGATGATTAAAGGAGAACACCTATATAAATCTTTCGATGGTCGTACCATCTTGGAGGATATTAACGTAGAATTCGAGGCAGGAAAGACAAACCTTATAATCGGCCGAAGCGGCTCGGGTAAGACCGTGCTTCTGAAGACCCTTGTGGGACTCCACGAGCCCGATAGCGGCAGCATATTCTACGACGATAAGAACTATACGGCACTCACCTTTGCTGAGCGCAAAATGGTGCGTCGCGAGCTCGGTATGATTTTCCAGGGCGGAGCATTGCTCGACTCGTCGACCGTGTACGACAATGTGCGATTGCCTCTCGATATGTTCACAGACAAGAGCTCGGCCGAGAAGGACAAGCGCGTGAAGGAGTGCTTGGAGCGTGTGGAGCTCTCGCACGCAGGCCACCTCTATCCGTCGGAGCTTTCGGGCGGTATGATTAAGCGTGCTGCCATTGCGCGTGCTATTGTGCTCAACCCTAAGTACCTCTTCTGCGACGAGCCTAACTCGGGCCTCGACCCGCAGACATCAATCGTCATCGACAACCTTATTCACGATATCACCGTGGAATATAACATCACCACCATTATCAACACCCACGATATGAACTCAGTGATGGAGATTGGCGACAAGATTGTCTATATCCACCAAGGTAAGAAGTGGTGGGAGGGCACCAAGGAGGATATCCTCCACGCCGACAACAAGGAGCTCAACGACTTTGTCTTCGCCTCTGCAATGGCCAAGCGCGCCAAGAAGGCTCTCTAGCCCACAGCATAGAACACACAAAAACGAATCTGCCCGAA
>JAZLDJ010000029.1:0-2074 GCA_045614685.1 Alistipes sp.
GAGTTCTTCGCTATCAACCTCGGTGACTTGGTTTACAACTGGATGGCTGGTTACGATGACTATATGGACATCAGCACCTCGTGCTCCTACCCTATGTGTCACGTAATCGGTAACCACGACTACGACCAGAGCACCATACTCGAGACCGCACTCGGAACGCCATATTTCGAGGAGTATATCTCACCAACCTACTACTCGTTCAACATCGGCAAGATTCACTATGTGATGGTCAACAGCATCGTCTACAATCGTGCCGACCACACCAAGCGTTATGGCGCAGGTTTGGAGAACGAGCAGATGAAGTGGCTCGAGGAGGATTTGAAATTCGTACCGAAGGACCACACCATCTACATCTGTGGTCACGCGCAGCTCTACAAGAAGAAGGGCTCCTCGCCAAAGGGCTCTTACGGAATGCACAATGTGAACTACGAGCGATACAACAACCTGCTCAAGCAGTACAAGCGCGTATATTCGTGGTCGGGACACTACCACACTAATCACGGATTCGACTACGCCGGTAAGAAGGGCTTCGAGGATATGGGACATATCTCGGCAATAGCTGTGGCTCGTTGCAACGGTACATTGCGCTCGAACCTCGAGTTGGACAATGACGGAACGCCAAACGGATATATGGTGGTAAATGTCGATGGCGAGAATATCAACTGGTACTACAAGACCGTAGGCAAGGATCACAGTTACCAAATGCGCGCATACTCCCCTACCCGTACAGGCGACGGATATGTGAAGGTGAACATCTGGAACTACACGCATGGCTACTGGAGCGATGTTGAGTGGTGGGAGAATGGCACAAAGGTTGCGACATTCGAGAAGCACGCAGAGGAGGATCCCGACTATCTGCTTATGCACTCGACGCGACTCACCCACCTCAAGGGCACGGCCGCAAAGTATGCTCGACCTACCAAGTCGGACTATATGTTCCGCGTGAAGCCAAGCGATGGTGTACGCTCGGGCGAAATCCGCGTCACCGACAACTTTGGTGTTACCTACACCGAAAAGGTCGAGTGGTAACATTCCGAGTTGAGAGTTAAAAGTTGGGAGTTGAGAGATTTTTCTTTCAACTCTCATTTTTTAGCCTCGGCACCACAAAAAATTTTAATTTTTAATTTTTAATTTTTATTTTTTTTGTACCTTTGCTCCGAAAAGTGAAACTATATCTTTACAGATAAACTAAACAAATTAAACAACTATGATTTACTCACACGAAGTGCAGCAGATGTGCTGCGTTAAGAAGGGTGCAAATCACGAGTCTGCTCCAATTCCAGAGGAGGGCAAGTGGGTACGCGCCAAGGAGATTAAGGACATCTCCGGTCTTACACACGGTATTGGTTGGTGTGCACCACAGCAGGGTGCGTGCAAGCTTACTCTCAATGTAAAGGAGGGTATCATTCAGGAGGCTTTGGTAGAGACTATCGGTTGCTCGGGTATGACTCACTCGGCAGCGATGGCTTCGGAGATTCTCCCAGGCAAGACTATCCTTGAGGCTTTGAATACTGACCTCGTATGCGACGCTATCAACACCGCTATGCGCGAGTTGTTCAAGCAGATCGTTTACGGTCGTACTCAGTCGGCTTTCTCGGAGGGTGGTCTCGTTATCGGTGCTTCGCTCGAGGACCTCGGTAAGGGCTTGCGTTCGCAGGTAGGTACAATGTTCGGTACTTTGGCTAAGGGTACTCGTTACCTCGAGATGGCTGAGGGTTACTGTACTCGTATGGGTCTCGACGCTAACGACGAGGTTATCGGCTACGAGTTCGTTCACCTTGGCAAGTTCATGGACTTCGTAAAGAAGGGCATCGAGCCAGTTGAGGCTTTGGAGAAGTCGAAGGGATCGTACGGTCGTTTCAAGGACGCTGTTAAGTATATCGACCCACGCCACGAGTAGTAAACCATATTGTTAAACCTAATAAAATCAGACAAAGATTATGGCATTATTTGAGAGCTATGAGCGCAGAATTGATAAGATTAACGCTGTGCTTGCACAATATGGTATCGCTAGCATCGAGGAGGCAAAGGCTATCTGCGACGAGAAGGGATTGGATCCTTACAAGATGTGTGA
>JAZLDJ010000030.1:0-10332 GCA_045614685.1 Alistipes sp.
GTTGCTTCCACGCTTCACTGCTTCAGCCATCCAATACTCGTGACCTGCACACTTACCCCAATCATAGTTCTTACCGTCTACCGTTAAATAACTCTCGGCACGACGCTGATATGGGAATATGTCGGCATTTGGCGCCTCCAAAGTTCCACCACCAAGGTTCACGCGCCACGCTGACAAGCCTGCGCCCTTTGGGTTGCCATTCTCGTCGTACTCCTGCGAGAAGAGCCAGTCGGCAATCTTCTGCTTCGAGGTTTCGCTCCAATACTTACCCACAAAGTCGCCACTCCACGCATCGGCTGCACCCCAATACTCGATTGTCTGGTGCTTTTGGTCCGGGTTTATACTAACCTTCAAAGGCTGAGACTTGGCAATACACACAACTATAAGCAGTGCTAAGAGAGATATTATTTTCTTCATTATTACAATAGGTATGCAAATTGTTTATTTCAAGTCATAGACAATGGTTGTTACCGAGCGAGCATTTATATTAAATGCAAGCGCATCGGCCATTTCGTGTACCGAGAGGTCGTTGCGCTCGTCGGTGACATACATCTTTGATGATGCAATCTGCTTGCGGAAGGCCTTTGGCAGAGCGACCTCAACCGCTTTTTTCTCAAAGGTGTTATTCACATAGACCGCAACCAATCGCTTACCATCCGGTGAGAGATACGCAGTAGCTGCCACCTCGCTCAAGTTGTCGGCACCCGTAAGAGCCACGCGCTTGTAGTTCGGGCGCACGAAGAAGCTGTAATTGCCCAATGCATACAAGAGTTTATTCGCCTTGACATCGCCACCACGAAAGATATCGCCATCTTTGGCGTGAAGGGCAATCAGAGCGTGGTCGCCACGCAACTCCATACCCTTCCAATAGCTCCACGATGCGGTGTTCGAATCGACCATATCGCTATAAATAATGCGGGCCATAAGCAATCCCGCCTGCATATCGGCATAGTTTGAACAGTGCCAATCCTTGGTAAAGCCTTCGATATTCTTCTTGTGGGCGCCTGGCAACAAGCACCACTCCGACATATTGTACTCCACATTGTATTTGCGACACTCCTCACCCGCCAAGCGGTGAACATTGCGCATCTTCACGCTACTGCGCACATCGTGGTAGGCGTGACCATATACGGCACGCTTGAGGTGGCGCAAATTGCCGATGTAGTATGGCGACTTCTCGTCGAAGAAGTTGCGAACAACCCAATTTGGAGCCTCGGCCTCGCCAAACTTATCGGTGTATTTAGCGTTCGACTCGTAGAGGTATTTCAGACGATTGGTCTCGCCAAGTTGCATACGTACGTTGTCGAAACGCTTGTCGCGCGAGAGCTCCTTGTCGAGTTCAACCATCATTCGCTTGAGCTCCGTATTGCGCCAAGGCGAGCCCTCCTGCTTTGGCGTATCCCAACCATCCTGAGGCTCATTTATAGGGCTGATGTATGGCACATTCCAACCCTTATCCATATAGTGGGCTGCAACATCCACCAAATAACGCGCGAAGTCATCGTAGCAATCATCCTTAAGATTTGCCTTCAGACCATCGGGCGAATATCCCTTGCCATTGAGCGTATAGTGCACCAACGGAGTGTTCGAGAAGAGAATAAAGTAGTTGCTACCGCGCTTTACCGCCTCGGCCATCCAATATTCGTGACCCGCGCACTTGCCCCAATCGTAGTTCTTGCCATCTAGAGTGAGATAGCACTCGCCACGACGATGATATGGGAAGATATCGCTATTTGGAGACTCCAACGTTCCGCCTCCAAGGTTTACGCGCCACGCCGAGAGACCTGCGCCCTTGGGGTTGCCATTCTCGTCGTACTCCTGCGAAAAGAGGAGGTCGGCAATCTGCTGCTTGGAGGTCTCGCTCCAATACTTACCTACAAAATCTCCACTCCACGCATCGGCCGCAGCCCAATACTCGATGGTCTGTTTACGTTCTGATGGGTCTATTTTAACCGAAAGCAACTGCGCCTTGGCAACAAATGTCGCCAAGAGCAATAGCAAACACGATACTGTTTTCTTCATTCTTAGAGGTTTGCAAATTGTTTCAACTGCGCAATTTCTTGTGCCCATATCTCCTCGTTCGGAGTCTCGAGCGTGAGCGGTATCTCGTCGAAGAGAGGCGACTCGGCAATAAAGCGGAAGCATTCCCAACCGATGAAGCCCTCACCCAACGATGCGTGACGGTCTACGTGCGAGCCAAGTGGTTTGAGCGCATCGTTGAGGTGCATACCTCTCAGATACTTCAAACCTACGATGTTGTCCACCTGCGCAAATGTCTTCTCGCAAGCCTCTCTGCTCGAGAGGTCGTAACCCGCAGCAAAGGTGTGACAGGTGTCAATGCAGAATCCCACACGCGACTTATCCTCGACCTTGTCGATGATATGTGCAATATGTTCCCACGCAAAGCCAAGATTCGAGCCTTGACCTGCGGTATTCTCGATAACGGCAGTGACTCCACTTGTGCGGTCGAGAGCCATATTTATAGACTCGGCAATGCGGTCGAGCGACATCAACGAGGTGATTTTGCCGAGGTGGCTACCTGGGTGGAAGTTTAACCTATCCAAGCCGAGCAACTCACAACGCTTCATCTCCTCGAAGAACGACTCGCGCGACTTCTCCAACCCCTCACGCTCGGGGTGTCCGAGGTTGATGAGGTACGAATCGTGAGGCAGAATCTGCTTTGCCGCATATCCGCACTCCTCGCACGCAGCCTTGAAGCGAGCGCACTGCTCCTCTGTAAGAGGTGGCGCAATCCACTGTCGCTGATTCTTCGTAAAGAGAGCAAATGCAGTAGCACCAATCGCCTTGGCATTGTGCGGCGCATTCTCCACTCCTCCAGCTGCACTTACGTGTGCTCCAAAGTATTTCATAATTCAAAATGCAAAATTCAGAATGCAAAATTAGTTTTCTCTCACCATTACAATATCGTCGATGATGAGATTATTTTTGTGCGATGCAAGATTGCGATTAAGCCGAGAGCAAAGTTTGTAAACATACTTTGCCGAGGCGTAGCAATCAAAAGCCCTCATAGAGGGATTAAGGTAGCGAAAGCGCAACCGACGCTGCGGAGCGAGAGCAGGGGGCAAACTCGTTTGCACTATGCCGAGCCGCGAGGAGGAAAAGCCTGCGCAGCAGGATTAGCATAGTAAACCTATGTGAGCATTTCGCTATCCGACGCACTCGTGCAAAAAGAACTCATTAGAACGATTTTATACCAAACCCTCAACGTTACCGTCCTCCGCAAGATTAATATTCATCGCTTGAGGAGTCTTGCTAAGGCCCGGCATACGCATAATGTCGCCAGCGAGGACTACAATAAAGCCACTACCTGCGTTGAGCTCGATATCCTTGATGGTAAGGGTAAAGCCCTCGACGCTACCATAAAGTTTGGCGTCGCCACTAAACGAGAACTGAGTCTTGGCAATGCAGACAGGGAGGTTACTCATACCCCACTTCTCGAGAAGGGCAATCTCCTTCTGAGCCTTGAGGCTGAACTCTACCGAGCCTGCGCCATAGATCTTCTTTGCAACCTTCTCGATCTTGGTCTTGATGCTATCCTCGAGGTCGTAGGTGTAGTTGAGCGGAGCCGATGGCTGATTCTCGATAAGCTCGACAGCAGCCTCGGCCAACTCTACCGCACCAGCACTACCCTCCATATAGGCGTTGTTGATTACGCAACGAACGCCCTTCTCGGCGCAGTGCTCCATAACCATTGCAATCTCGTCGTCGGTATCGCTTGCGAAGCGATTGAAACATACCAATACGGTCTGTCCGAACTTCTGCAGGTTTGCGATATGGCGGTCGAGGTTTGCGAAGCCCTTCTTCAAGCCCTCGGCATTTGGCAACTTAATCTCTGCCTCAGGCACACCACCGTGCATCTTGAGTGCGAGTGTCGACGCCACCAAAACGGTCAAATCGGGCTTAAGACCTGCCTGACGGCACTTGATATCGAGGAACTTCTCTGCTCCGAGGTCGGCACCAAAGCCAGCCTCGGTAACGGTGTAGTCCGAATAAGACATAGCCAAACGGGTTGCGATAACCGAGTTACAGCCGTGTGCGATATTTGCGAATGGACCTCCGTGGATAATCACTGGATGATGCTCGGTGGTCTGCACGAGGTTAGGGTTGATTGCATCCTTCAAGAGGGCAACAATAGCACCTGTAACGCCGAGGTCGTTAACCGTGAACGGAGTATCGTCGTAGCGTACACCAAGAACGATGCGACCAACACGCGCATAGAGGTCGTCGATATTGCGAGCAAGGCACAAGATAGCCATAATCTCCGATGCTGGTGTGATATCAAAACCAGTCTCGGTAGGGATACCATTTACCGAGCCTCCCAAGCCCGAAACGATATTACGCAACGAGCGGTCGTTGATATCGAGAACGCGTCGCCACATCACCTTCTTCAAGCCCACCTGCTTCGAGCGGTTGTGGTAGAGGTAGTTGTCGAGCAACGCAGCAATCATATTGTTGGCCGATGTGATAGCGTGGAAGTCGCCAGTAAAGTGGAGGTTGATATCCTCCGATGGCATAACCTGGGTATAGCCACCACCTGTTGCGCCACCCTTCATACCAAAGCAAGGGCCCAACGAAGGCTCGCGCAATGCTATGATGGCGCGCTTGCCAATGCGGTTAAGTCCCATGCCGAGACCGATGCTTACGGTTGTCTTACCAACTCCAGCCTTGGTGGCTGTGATAGCGGTCACGAGGATGAGGTGACTCTTGTTTACCTTCTTCTCGTCGATGAGTTTGTAAGGCACCTTTGCTATGTACTTACCATAATTGAATACCTCCTCATCAGGAAAACCCACCTGGGCTGCAACTTCGCGAATATTCTTCAGTTTAATTGAACGTGCAATTTCGATGTCCGATTTCATATTATTTTATGTTTTAGATTTATTTAATTCGTTTTTTTAGCAAAATACTCTACAAATATACGAAATTTATTCTATATTTGTATGTCCAAACAGATAACAAATTACAAAAATATAACATTATGAAGAGATTTTTTACACTTATCACACTTTCGGCTCTTGCATATATGGGCGTAGCAAATGCTCAGGCAACCGTTGAGTCGGCAACCCCACAAGAACAAGTAGCTTTCGCTAACGAGGTTAAGACCGAGAAGGAGGCTCCCGCATTCAAGAGCGAGGCTCAGCTCAAGGCCGAGAAGGCAGCTTTGCGCAAGGAGCGCAACAAGATCGAGTTCAATGCAACGCTCAACGCATCGTTGGCTCACTTCAACGAGTATTGGCGTTCGGTGAACGGCAACACCAACACCTTGACTGGCGTGGGTAATATCCTCTTCACTCACTCCTACACCAAGGATAAGTTCACCATCGGCACCAAGGTGACAGGTAAGTTGGGCTACACCTACAACTTCCTCCCCGAGAGCGAGGGTACAAGCAGCGTAACAAAGAGCCAGGACGAGTGGTTCATCCAGACCTCTCCTGCTTATGTTCTTTCGAAGAGCTGGAATGTTGGAGGTTCGGTTTCGATGCGTTCGCAGTTTGCTAACGGCACAAAGAAGGACTTTGGCGCTGGCGAGCTCCCAAGTAGCCAATTCTTTGCTCCTGCATACTTCATCGCTTCGTTAGGTGTAACCTATGTATGCCCTAACGCGAAGTTCCCTATCAAGATTAACATCGCGCCACTCTCTATGAATGCAACGTTCGTAACAAGCGAGACAGTACGCGAGTACTACTTCAACGAGAAGGCATTTACCAATGCTGATGGCGCTGCCATTTCGTGGGCCGACCGCGATAAGCTCAGCCTCGAGCAGAGAAACACACCTTATGTTTATGGTTTGACCTTGGCTAACCACAATCAGCGCTACGAGGGTGGTTCGTCCATCCAAATTGACTTCGACAAGACATTTGGCAAGAAGGGCATCTTCCGCTACCGCACTACTCTCTACTCGTTCTATGGTTGGATCAACGAGGTTGCACAGCAGAACGAGAGCAAGAAGTGGAATGCAGACCCTGCTAACATTAACAACCCACTCCACTACGAGCACATTGCTCCAACAGTTCGTTGGGAGAACACCATCGACATCAAGGCTACGAAGTACTTCTCGACACAGTTCTACTTCCAGCTCTACTACAACAAGGCTCAGAATGCCAAGGTTCAGACACAGACAGTCCTTGGCGTAGGTCTTGCATACACATTCAAGAACAAATAGTAGACAATGGAGAGAACGGGTAAGTATATATTAGGTGCGGCATTAGCCACTCTACTTCTGCTTGCAGGTTGGTTTGCGGGTTATCAGCACGGCCACCAATCGGCAGATACAGGGGTGCGTATAACAACTTACGCTCCACTCGAGCAGCTTGAGCCACAACCACAACCCGTTCAAACTCTTTCGGGCGATAAGCTCCACCACGTGCTCTCGATGATTGAGAACGAATATATCGACCCAATCACGCACGACTCGTTGGTAGAGCTCTCCATCCCCGCCATACTTCACAAGCTCGACCCCCACTCGGTATATCTTCCGCCTCAGGAGTTCGAGGAGGCTGACGAATCGCTCAAGGGCGAGTTCGACGGCATTGGCGTGGTCTTCAATATGGCCACCGACACGGTTATTGTCCTAAACGTCATACCTTCGGGCCCAAGCCGCAAGGCTGGCGTGCAGGGCGGCGACCGCATAATCAAGGTGAACGACACACTCATAGCGGGTCAAAAGATGTCGCAGATTGCGGTTATGAAGCGTCTGCGAGGCCCTCGAGGCACACAGGTAAAACTCTCTATCGAGCGCAAGGGCATCAAAGATTTGGTGGATGTGGTCGTTACGCGCGATGCCATACCTTTGCATAGCGTCGAGGCGGCTCTGATGCTCACCAAAGAGGTTGGATTCATCAAGCTATCGCAGTTCTCGCGCACATCCTACTCTGAGGTATATCGCGCACTACGCAACCTCCGTGAGCAGGGTATGAAGAGCCTTATCTTCGACCTTCGTAGCAACTCGGGCGGATTCCTCGACCAGGCTATTCTCATAGCCAATGAGTTCCTTCCTGCTGGCAACCTCATAGTCTACACACAAGACCGCTTCGGCAGAAAGTTGCGCCAATTCAGCGATGGCAGAGGCAGCACGACAGACCTCGAGATTGCAGTGCTGATAGACGAGGCTAGCGCATCATCGAGCGAGATTTTGGCAGGAGCACTACAGGATAACGACCGTGGTGTAATCATTGGCCGACGCTCATTTGGCAAGGGTTTGGTGCAGTCGCAAACCGAGTTCACCGACGGCTCGGCTCTCCGACTCACTGTAGCTCGCTACTACACCCCTACGGGTCGTTCCATCCAAAAGCCATACACTGCAGGTGATGGCGAGTCGTACGAGCTAGACCTCGTAGATAGATACAACCGCAACGAGTTTTTCTCGGCCGACAGCATTCACTTTGCCGACTCACTGCGTTTCACCACGCCAAAGGGCAAGGTGGTATACGGTGGTGGAGGCATTATGCCTGACATCTTCGTACCGCTCGACACTCTCAATGTAACAAAATACTTCTCGGAGGTTGCAGGTCGCAACATACTCTATCGCTACACCATCGAATACTCCGACCGTCATCGCAAGGCATTGGAGGGTGCAAAGAGTATCGCCGAGTTGAAGAGTCTGCTCGATGGCGACAAGTCGCTGTTCAACGACTTTGTGCGCTATGCCGAAAAGCAGGGCGTAAAGCCAAATTGGGCGGAGATAAATCGTTCACGCAAGATTATGGAGGCTCAGCTACGCGCCTACATCTCGCGCAACTCCAACCTCGAGGACAACGCCTTCTACTACTTCATCTACCCTATCGACAAAACGGTACTTCGTGCCGTCGAGGAGCTGAATAAATAGAATCCACAAACATATAAAGATATGAAGAGGGCGATATTCACAATATTGCTATTGGTGGCTATAGTGGCCAACTATGGCCATGCTAAGGCTTGTACAGCAGCCGTTGTGGCAGCAAAAGCCTCGAATGAGGGTGGCACAATACTTTGGAAGCACCGCGAGAGCAACTACTACGCCACCCATATCCGCCATTTCAAGAGCGAAAAGTATAGCTACACGGGCATTGCCTATAACGATAAGCCCGAGGTGGGAGTGCTCTGTGGCGTGAACGAAGTGGGATTTGGCATTGTGAATACTGCAACTCGCAATCTACCACAAAATCCCGCAATCGAAGGACCAAACCGCCGCACTGGATTTATGCGCGATGCGCTGATTAACTGCGCTACAGTGGATGAGTTCGAAGAGTTCGTTCGCCACTACAAGCGTGGCTACAAGTTCACCACCAATGTGGGTGTGGGCGACAGTGAAGGACACGCAGCATTCTTCGAGATTTGGGGCGATGGCTATCGTCGCTACGACGTTGATAAGAGCGAGCGAGGCTTCGATGTACGTTCGAGTTTTTCGTTCGCTGGCGATATGAACAAGCTCGGCTCGAGCAAACGACGCTACGATGCTATGCTCGAACTCATTGGCGACAAGCGCACATTCTCGGCAAAAGATTTCTACAACTACTCACGCACATACCACGTGGCCGGCAAGGGTGATGCGCTGAAGAGCGACAAGCCACTCTATGACCACCGCTACGAAACCGTACCTCACCGCTCTACCGTGGGCTCGTTTACCATTATCTGTGGCAAGCACCCCCGTATACTCGTGGCTATGGGCTACCCAGCAGCCGCTCCTGCCATACCTGTATGGGTAGAGGCGAAGGAGCAGATTCCCGACTGCTTGGCTAGCCGTGAGGCTCACTTGCTTGGCCGAAAATTCATAAAGAAGGCATATATCAAGGATGGCACAACCAAAGGCCGTGGAGGCAAGAAGAGGTCGCGCTACTACCTTAATAAACCGCTCGTGCGCGAGGCGTTGAAGGTAAAGACCAACCTCCCGTTCCCCGAGCAGATGCCTAAGAACATCGAAAAGTTCAACCGAAAAATCGACAAGAAATTTGCCAAGCACTGCCGCCGCATAGACGCACTGCTGAAGTAAAAGCAACAAAAAGCGCTACCCCTAATAGGTGTAGCGTTTTTTTTGGCAGCACACTCGGAGATTGCTTTATGGCATTTAATGGCTATTATAAAATATCACAAAAAGGGCCAATCAGAATGATTCCCCATTTCTTGTCAGAAGGCGCAAGCTTTCCACAACTTCAAATTGGAATTTAAGCAGATGGTTGCAAGGCAAACAAGGAGCCGAGTGCGCAGCATACTTGGGCGTATGTGAGCAACTCGGCTACCGAAGTTTAACGCAGCAAACGCTGCTTAAAAACAATTTCTACTTTTTAGCACGGCTCTTTTTAGCCGCAAGAGCCTTCTCAACCTCAATCTGGAAGTCAGACAACACATTCATATAGTTGATGAATGCCTCGTACGACGAACCATAAGGGTTGAAGTAGGAGTGAACATCACCATCCGAAAGCCACTTGGTTGCCATATAGTAGAAGTGGTCGGAAGTCTGCAAGAAGTTCCATACGTGCTCGTAGTCGGCGCTCTTCAACGAACGAACCTTATCCTTCAAAGCGTAGAGCTTAGAGAATGCCTCATTCTGCAAGTCATTGCCCAACCATGCAGTGATATCGCGCTCCTCGTCTGCCCACGACATAACGTGAGGACAGTGGAGAACTGCTACTGGCTGATGCTCGGCTGCGGTCTCCGAAACAGTAGCGAACTTCAAATCGCCACGCTTGAGGATTGCTGCAGGGAGATTCTTCACAAACTCGAAGATACCGGTCGATGCCTTCTGGTGCTCACCGAAGGTCTCGTAGTCCATAAAGAGGTTGATAACCTCACCCTCCGACTCCGAAAGCCAAGCAGCATACTTGTCGGCTGTGAGTGGATACTCATCCCAACCCTGATTCGAGAAACGGAATGCGATATCGTCCGAAAGCTTGTAGTTGCGGAGCAAAAGACGAAGGCTCTGATCCGCTGCACCTGCATATACAAAGTCAGGCGACTTCCAACCGAGGATATGCTTTGCACCCTCTGCCAACATAGTCTTGAAGCCAAGTTCGCCAACTGCCTCGCCAATCTCGTCAGAGTAGATAAGCTCGGTGTTGCGGAATGCCTTTGGCTTAACGCCAAACTCGGCCTTAAGCATAGCGGTGTGCTTCTTAACCTGATCCTTGAAGTCCTCCTTAGAAGAGAGGGCTGCCAACGAGTGCGAGTAGGTCTCGGCTAAAAGCTCAACGCAGCCTGTATCGACCAAAGCACGGAACGAATCGAGCACCTCTGGCGCATATGCCTTAAACTGCTCTACAACGCTACCTGTGAGCGAGAATGTTACGCGGAATGCGCCCTTATTCTCCTTGATAAGCTTGAGGAGAAGAGCATTCA
>JAZLDJ010000031.1:0-10781 GCA_045614685.1 Alistipes sp.
TCACTTATGATCACACAAAGTAGTCGGTTATGGCAGAGTTAAAAGGTCTGCTTTTCGATGTAGATGGTACGCTGGTGGATAATCTGGCGTACCATTTTGCGGCTTTCGATGAGTATGCCAAGCGCGAGGGTTTTACCCTGCTTGAGCCTATGTCATTGAAAATGAACGGTATGCATAGCAACCAAATATTCCCGATGATGGTCGGTGATAAGGTTGTTGCAGAGTATGGTATTGATAGACTGAATCGCGAGAAGGAGGAGGTCTATCGCGAGATGTATCACGATAAAGTTGAGCCTATTGCAGGACTTATCGAGTTCCTAAAGGCGGCTAAGGCGGCAGGCGTTAAGTGTGCTCTTGGCTCGTCGGGTTGTCGCGAGAATGTGAATATGATTATTGATAGATTGGGCATTGCTGAGTATGTTGATGCCTCTATCAGTGGTAGCGATGTTACTCACGGAAAGCCTCATCCCGAGATCTTTACGAAGGCGCACGAGGCTCTCGGTCTAAAGGCGGAGGAGTGTGTCGTTGTCGAGGATGCGGTTAATGGAATCTTAGCGGGTGTTGCGGCGGGTTGTAAGTGCCTTGCAATTACAACTACAGCAACGGCTGAGGAGTTGAAAGCAGCGGGCGCCAACATGTGTATTAGTGACTATACAATGGTTACTATCAACGATTTACAAAACTTGTAATTATCAAATAATGACTAGGTTTGTCATACTACTTTTGGTAGCACTTCTCTCTTTTGGAGGAAGTGCTTCTGCTTTGTGTCGCACTACGGAGCAGTTCAATCGCGCTCCTCTGCACAAACGTGCCTATGCCGAGTTGCCTCTTGGCTCAATCAAAGCAGAGGGTTGGCTCTACGAGATGCTGGACCGTCAACGTAATGGTATGACGGGTAATCTCGATGAGTTGTATCCGTTGGTTATGGGCAAACGAAATGGCTGGCTTGGTGGCGATGGTGATGTGTGGGAGCGTGGACCATATTGGATTGATGGACTTCTCCCTCTGGCCTATATTCTCGACGATGAGTCGTTGAAGGCGAAGGTACAACCGTGGATTGAGTGGACATTGGCATCGCAAGATGCCGAGGGTTACTTTGGCCCTGTAAAGGATCTCCCTCGTGAGGAGGGCTTGCAGCGTGATAAAGCGCGCGATTGGTGGCCCAAGATGGTGATGCTCAAGGTGATGCAGCAATACTATTTGGCGACAAAGGATGAGCGTGTAATCGACTTTATGACGCGCTATTTTCGCTATCAGTTGAAGACTTTGCCTACCACACCTCTTAATCATTGGTCGCATTGGGGAAGAGACCGTGGTGGCGACAATCTGCTGATTGTCTATTGGCTCTACAATATTACGGGCGATGAGTTTCTGCTCGAGTTGGGCGACTTGATATATGGACAAACTGACGAGTGGGCCTCGATATATGGTCTGCGCCGAGATGATCTCTACCGACCATTCTCGCTCCATACGGTGAATGTGGCTCAGGGCTTTAAGACCCCTGCTGTCTACTATCAACGTACGGGAGATAGATCGCTTATCGAGGATTTGCATCGAGGTGAGAAGACTATTCGCACCACTATTGGCTACCCTACCGGTTTGTGGGCTGGCGACGAGGCGATTCGCTTCGGTAACCCTGTGCTTGGCTCGGAGCTGTGTACTGCGGTGGAGATGCTCTATTCGTTGGAGAATGTGTTGCAGATTACTGGCGAGAGCCATTGGGGCGACTACATCGAGCGTGTGGCGTTTAATGCTCTACCAACGCAGTCGGACGATAACTACTCAGTACGTCAATATTTTCAGCAACTCAATCAGGTGGAGGTGTCGAAGAAGTGCAGGGAATTTTCTACTCCATTTTTCGGTATGGCTCAACTCTATGGACTACTGACGGGCTATCCTTGTTGCACATCGAATATGCATCAGGCTTGGCCAAAGTTTACGCAGAATCTTTGGTATGCAACATCCGACAATGGCTTGGCGGCTATGATCTATGCGCCATCTGCGGTTGAGTGGGAGGTTGGTGGCCGCAAGGTGAAGATTGTTGAGCGTACAAATTACCCCTTCGAGGAGAGCGTTGCGTTCGAGATTTCGATTGCAGGAGGTCGTCAGCACGCATTTCCTCTCTATCTGCGTGTGCCAGAGTGGAGCAAGGGGGTGACTCTATCTGTTAATGGTGTAGCCGAGGCCGTTACTCCTTCAAATGGCGTTATTGTTTTGAATCGCAAATGGCGGAGTGGCGACAAGGTGAATATCGCGTTCGTAGCCGAGGTTGAAGTCAGCCGTTGGTTCGACGGTGGTGTGGCTGTAGAGAGAGGTCCACTGCTCTATGCGCTGAAGATGAATGAGCGTTGGGAACGTCACGAGTTGCCAGCCGAGATGCATCGCAATTATGGCAAAGAGTATTATGAGGTCTACTCTACTACCCCTTGGAATTGGGGCTTTAATCGAGAGGATGTAAAAACGCAAAACCTCTCTAAAACATTTGCATTTGAACGCAAAGGTGAGGTCTCGATATATCCGTGGAATGTGGAGTCAGCTCCGCTTGTGATAAGGGCGAAGGTGCACGAGATGCCAACTTGGAAGCTATATAATGGCTCGACTGGACCGATTAACTACAAACTGAGAGGTGGCTGGCCGGGCGATATGGTATACGAAGAGAGCTTCGTTGAGCTGATACCATACGGCTGTACCACTTTGCGAGTGGCGCTCTTCCCAGAACGAAAATTACCAGCTAGAAAATAGTTTAGGTAGAATGTAAATAGGCCCCGAATACCAAGGTGTTCGGGGCTTGTTCTTTTTGCTTTAGAAGCTATATTTTGCCAATACATTTATTCGGTTGGCGTGAGCTGTTGTGTGGTCTACATTTTTGCGTTGAGCGTAGAGGTATTCGGCTCCGAGGCGGAAACGTGGTGTGAGGTTCCAAAATACGTTGCCAAAGGCGTATTGACCTCGTTTGTACATATCGTTGCTGTAGTGACCGTTCTTGTTGCATATACCAACTGTCGAGTAGCCTCCCGAAACAAATAGGTTAGGCAAGATATTCATCTGCGCTGCCACCTGCCAGCCATACATAGGTGTTGTCTGCACTCGTGTAGGGTCGTCGGGACGAGGTGAGAAGTCGAGACCCGAGCCCATCAAGTCGTTGATATATGGAGTGATACCCTCTCCGTATGTACCATTCATAAAGAATTGCAAGAAGTTGGTAGCGTGGATATTACCGCTGAACTGTACGCCCCAGCCAAGGAGGTCGTCTTCGCCCGAGCGAGCTTTGTTGTAGAGGTATAAATCGCGTAGTACGGCCGATGCTCGGATGTGGCTTTCGCGGTTCTTACCCCACGCAAATTGGAAATAGAGCGGAATATCGGGAACGCGCTGCGGAATGGCTTCGAGAGTCTCGCCATAGGTGCCCGATACGCTTGGCATCTCGATTGCACCACCCGCTTTGAGGTGGTTGTCGAGGAACGAGTATTCGTAGCGAATCATCGTTGCGAAGCGGAAGTTATAGGCATTAGGACCTTGGAAATCGATGGTTGTAGGCGATGCTGTAAGGTCGCAGAATGTTGTCACGTCGCGACCAACGGTGAGTCCGAGCATCGATACATAGCCCGAGCGAATGCGTGGTGTGTAGCTAGCTGTTAAGCCTCCTCTGAAGTCGAAATCCATAAAGATGTGCACCTGTCCCAACTTCTCGGTATTGGCTATACCGCGAATGAATAGGCGCGAGGTTGTTGCATCGAGTCGAAGTTCCTGCTTGTCGGCAGGTGTGAGCGTCATAGGCACATTGTATGGTACCATATCTATATTGTTTACGGTGCGATTGAATGAATAGGCTGCGCGCAAGGCGATGTCGCCACCTATGGCAAATGAGAATTTGTTGCTCTTGTCGGCAAAGATGGCCGAAGGCATAGATACCTGCTTCACTCCCTTTCGGGTGGCGTTGCGGTGATCGTCGATAGCGCCAAGTACTGCGGCATTTGTTGCTGCCGCATCTTGGTTACTACCCTCGGGGTATAGGGCTTCGGTCTCGCTCACCGAGATGATGTAGACCGTAGGCTTACCCTCGCCTAGGTTGTGTCGTTCGAGACGAGGCTTCTGCGCCGCGACCGAGAGTGTTGCGGTCAGGGCTCCAATAAATAGTAGAATGCGTTTCATAATAGATAAATTTTTAAGTTACGCAAACTCAGGGTGCAAACCTTGTGCCATATATTGTGGTGCTGATCGACAATAATTTGCCCGAAATGAGCGTTAAGGATTTGCATTTGCTAACTTTTTTGTATATTTGCAGATTGTAAATAGTTTATTTATGAGAAGTATAAAATTCTTGGCAGTGGCGTTGCTTGTGATTATGCTCACTGCTTGTGGTAAGGAGAAGAGTGCGGAGCTCGTTTTGGAGCGCACCTCGTTATATTTTTCTGCGTGGGGCGATCCTGCACAGACCATTCGTTATGTGGCGAGTAATGCAGAGAGCGTGGCTGTGGCTTCGCTTAGCCCAGGATGGAATGCGTCGGTGAATCAGGCTGCGAACACCATCTCGGTATGGCCTGAGGGTGCTACCGAGGAGGGCGTGACCAACGAGGATCTTCCGACCGAGGGCTCGGTGGTGATTAATGTCTTGAATAAGGAGGGAACAGCTACGGGCTACAACATTTATGTCTATATATGTCCAACGCAGTTGCTCGGTGTGAATAGTCCGGCAAACTGCTATGTGCTCTCTACTCCATCTACAAACTATACCTTCGATGTTATGCATCGCCCTGTAGATAATGCACCACTTGATACAAAGAGTGTTAAGTTGTTGTGGCAGAGCAATCCTGGCGTGGTGAAAAATGTTAATTTTATTGAAGGTAAGGCCACCTTCTATGTGGCTGCATCGGAGCAGGATGCCAACCGCGTAGAGGATACGAATGCGGTGATTGCCGCGTATAACGAAGCGGGCGAAATTGTGTGGAGCTGGCACTTGTGGATTACAAACGAGAATCCGTTAGCTACGTACGACACATACTCGAATGGCAAGAGCTTTATGCGTCACAATCTTGGCGCATTCACCAACTCGGATGGTCGGATTGACGAGCAGAAGATACACGACTCTTACGGAATGTACTATCAGTGGGGTCGCAAAGATCCATTCCCACGTCCATACTACTTCGATGCTTCGGGTGCCGACGACGAGACTCGCTACAACGAGTACGATACCTACATCAAGGAGGTCTACGAGGAGCAAAGCGCTCAAAATGGCGTTGTGGAGTATGCGGTGAAGAATCCGATGAACTTCGTTTGCAATAGCGAGGGTGAGTCGGGTGACTGGCTCGCAAGCGCTAACAACGAGTTGTGGAAGGATGCCGAGAAGAGTATCTACGACCCATGTCCATATGGTTGGAGAGTTCCTACAGTCGAGGATTTGAATGTCCTTACACTCGAGGATGCCGTGGATAATACCCCACTCGATACAGCCCGCAAGCAGTATGGCTGGCACCTTTCGGATGGTGTTTCGCGCTACTTCTACCCTGCTTGTGGCCGTCGTCGCTACAGCGATGGCAAGGTCGAGAATATGAACCACAAGGATGGCGTCTATCCTTCGCAACCGCAACCTTGGGAGGGTTACTATTGGACCTCGACCACCGATGGCGGCAAATCGGTTGCACTCTACTTCGATTTGACTACAACGCGCACAATTAATAAGTTTGAGACTACCCATGCTGCACGTCGTGCGAATGGACTTCAGGTGCGATGTGTTAAAGAGTAGCGAGGAGATAGAAGTTAGAAGATAGGAGTTGAGAGTTGAAAGATTCTCAACTCTTTTTTTGTGGGTTTCGGAATAATTTTCTAACTTTGTAACGCAATCAATGGATTGCGGACATAATTACGCGGAAAGTGTAAGTTTATTCTCGAATTGCAAATGTAGGAAGTTTGTTTTGATAGAGAGAATAGGCGAACATTCTCTTGCGTCATACCTCTTGGTATGGCGTGGGCTTGTTGCTTATTTTAACTATCAAGGTATCCTACAACCGGCAATTCTAAAATAAGTTTTCAGCACCACGCTTTCTTTTTTGTTTAAAGGCCTGTTGGTGTTGGTGGGCAACAAACTAAGTAAATGAAACGACTATTTTTTACATTGCTACTACTTTGTGCAATGTGTGTTGCAAAGGGCGATGAGTGGACCGGAACAGGCTTTGCTCTGAAAGATGGCTATATAATTACAAACCATCACGTTGTAGATGGCGCGCACTCGTTGCAGGTGAGAGGTGTCAAAGGAGACTTTACCAAGTTGTATAACGCTGTAGTTGTGGCAAAGGATGAATCGCAAGATCTGGCGATTATCCGTATCGAGGATAGTAAGTTTACGGGCTTTGGCGAAATACCATATGCTATTAAATCGGGCCTTTCAGAAGTAGGAGAGGAGATTTTTGTCCTTGGCTACCCTATGGGGAGTAAGATGGATGAGCTTACGGGCGTAATCAGCTCGCGTTTGGGCTTTATGGGAGAGATCTCGGCTTACCGAGTGTCGACTTATAACCGAGTGTCGACTTATATTAGTACTAGTGATGGTCCTATGTTTGATAGCAATGGCGATGTTGTGGGTATTGTGAACGCCAAACACCGACAGGCTTATAATGGCTATGCTATCAAGAATGCTGTCAAGTCGCACTATATGCGTATGTTTATTAAGAATAGCGTTTCGGCGACCATTATCCCTACCAATCGTAGGATGGTTGGTTGGTCGCTCGCTAACAAAGTTGAGGCAATAAAACCTTTCGTATTTGTTATCTGTGCAAGTGGTGAGGCTCATACAGCTGCGCCAATACAATCTATCCCTTCCTCACCAGCCCCATCCATACCTCAAGTGCGAGAGCTTAGTTATGGTGATACCTATAAAATTGGCGATATTATTCGCGTAAATGGAGCAGAGGGCGTTGTTTTTGAGATTTCTGATGGTGGAAAGCACGGAAAAGTAGTTAGTGTAAAAGAGTCGTCTGAACTACTGAAATGGTCATCTAATGGTAGTGAGCATAAGCGCTTAATTGGTGCTAATGACGAGACAAATGGCGCCTACAATATGGCGGTGGTAAAACAGATTACGGATTGGCGCAATAAGTATCCTGCGTTCAGATGGTGCGCCGATTTGGGTGAAGGTTGGTATCTGCCGGCAAAAGGCGAGCTATTGGCAATATATAAAGTGAAAGGTGTTGTAAATAAATCTCTTGAATCGCGAGGGGCTGAAAGATTAAGATGGTATTGGTCATCAACGGAATTTAAATATCAGTACTTATCGGGTGAGTTTTGTGCGAGGATTGTCATTATGATCAATGGCTACACCATCCTCGATCTTAAGGACAGCAGCACCTATGTGCGTGCCGTGTCCGCTTTTTAGGATTTAGGCTTTTGGCTTTAATGCTTTGCGACCGCAACCTTGGGAGGGTTACTATTGGACCTCGACCACCGATGGCGGTAAGGCTGTTGCGCTCTACTTCGATTTGACTACAACGCGCACAATTAATAAGTTCTTCCCATCGCACTCGGCTCGCCGAGCAAATGGCTTCCAAATCCGCTGCGTAAAGGAATAATCTATTTTAAGAAGCAACTACTGCGTTATACTTCAATAACCTGTCTGCTCACATACACCCAAGTATGCTGCGCGACAGGTTTTTTGTATGCCTTGTATTTGCCTTCTTAAAAGTAGATTATTGATTTTGGTAGAGAATCCTGAAGTTTTTTGTGGGGATTATAGAGATTATGGGGGAATAGGGGCGCACCTGTGGTGCTTAATGGGGTTTATGGGGATTATGGGGATTATGGGGTTGTTGCTAAATCCCTATTTCCCTATATTCCCCATTTCCCCCATAAGCGAGTTTACGAGCGTCCCCATCTCAGTAAAGCCAATGGTCTCTCTCTTTTGGCACTAACCTTGCATTTTGACGATACATATATTAAATATCTATCGCTATGAAAATTGCTACAGGTAAGGGATATATATCCCTATTTGCATTGTTGGCCATATGGTCGGTGTCGGCTGTTACTTCGCTGCCAGGGTTGGCTATATCGCCTATTCTAGAGGATTTGAGCCGTATATTCCCCACGGCTTCGCAGCTCGAAATTCAGATGCTCACATCTCTGCCATCGCTGCTCATTATTCCGTTTGTGTTGTTGGCGGGTTGGCTCTCGGAGCGCGGCGAGTCGCTGAAGATGCTCGCTGTGGGGTTGCTGATATTTTTTATTAGTGGTGTTGTCTGCATATTTGCAAAGGATATCCGACTACTGATTGTGGCGAGTTGCGTGATGGGTATTGGTGCAGGTGTGGCTGTGCCCTACTCTACGGGTTTGGTGGTACGTTACTTTACAGGCGATGCGCGAGTGCAACAGCTCGGTATCTCGTCGGCCGTGAATAACCTCTCGCTGGTGCTTGCCACGGCTATCGTCGGGTGGATAGCAACGAAGGATTGGCACCTATCCTTTGCGGTCTATCTGCTGCCCGCCGTGTCGATGGTGATGTTGCTCGCTCTGCGCGATACAAAGCCTTCGCCCGAGCCCGAGGAGAGCGACCAGCTGCGCCAAACAAAAATTCATTGGTGGCGACTTGTGGGGCTTTCGGTGCTCTACTTTATAATCACATTCACCACTTTGGTTATCACATTCTATCTCTCGTTCTTGCTCGAGAAGTATCGCTTTCCGCAGGAGATGTCGAGTGTGATGATTTCGCTCTTCTTCCTGGCGATTATGCTGCCTGGGTTGATGCTTAACACCATAATCAGAAAGTTGCGCTCGATGACTATCTTTGTGTCGCTCGCGTTGATTATTGTTGGTTTGCTCTTGGTGGGTACTATTCCCGATATTCCGTTGATGATGCTTGGTGTGATTCTTACGGGCGTGGGCTATGGTATTCTGCAGCCTATAATCTACGACAAAACGGCTATTATAGCCCCTCCAGAGGCTGCTACAAAGGCGTTGTCGGTGGTCATGACGGTAAATTATGTTGCCGTTGTGCTGTGTCCGTTGGTAGTCGATTTTGTGGCGCGTATTATGGAGCAGAATCGTAGTTCGTTCCCATTTGTTGCGAGTGCGATATTGGTTGCAATGGTTGCTCTTCTATCGTTGTTGATGCGAAAAAGTTTTGTTTTGGGGCTCGATGAGTCGTACTATAGTGACAAAAGATAGATTTTTTTACTATCTTTGTAGTCATGAAGAGTGTGGTAGAGATATTTTCGGAATTGGGAAACCGACTTGCAGGCTTTGGTTCGGACGAGACGTCGCGCTCTGTTATGGCGCGTGCCGTGGCCGAAAACGAGTGGTTTACGGTGGGCGATATCCGCTTTGCGGTGGAGGCTCTGCGTAGCGAGATGCTCGATGCAGATAAGGTCTCGAAATGGCTTGCGCACTACACCCTCTCTTCATCATCTCGCGAGGCTAAGCGCGTGGCTATAATTATGGCGGGAAACATTCCGTTGGTGGGCTTCTTCGACCTGATGTGCGTGCTTGCAAATGGCGATATACCATATGTGAAACCTTCGAGTAAGGACCGCGTGTTGGAGGAGTATGTCGAGAATCTGCTTCGCGAAATCGAGCCTTCTATTCGAATAGGTAGATACGCAGAAGGTGCTGACTACGACTCAGTTATAGCAACGGGTGGCGATAGTGCGAATCTCTATTTCCGTAGTGCCTTTGCGGGTGTTCCTTGTCTTTTGCGAGGTAGCCGACACTCGGTGGCAGTGCTATCGGGTAAGGAGTCGAAGAGCGAGATAGAAGGCCTTGCCGATGATATTTTTGTTCACTCGGGCTTGGGATGTCGCAATGTCTCACTTCTCTTTGTGCCGAAGGGCTACAAGTTGCAACTTCCTACGCGCAAGATGTGTCGAGCCTACCACAATAACTACTTGCAGTGCAGGGCTTTACTCACGATGCAGGGTGCGAAGTTTAGCGACCTTGGCGAGGCTTTGTTGGTGTCGTCGAAGGCTGAGTTTCCGCGCTACTTGAGCCAAATAAATGTGGTGGAATACTCCGATTTGGCCGATGTTGAGCGATGGCTTGCCGAGAATGACGAAGCTCTGCAGTGCGTGGTAAGTGCAATCGAGGGGTTGCATTCGCGCACGGTGGCGGTAGGCAGAGCGCAGCTTCCTACCCTATTGGATTATGCCGACGAGCGAGATACTATGCAATTTCTTGCCGGAATAGAATAGAGAATTGAAGAATTATCCATATATTTGCATACTTAAATTTAATTAAAGCGATATGAAGAAGTTTTTATTGATGATTGTTGCCGTAATGGCATTTGTATCGGTTTCGGCCCAACCTCCAATGGGGCCTCAAGGTGGTGGCGACCGTGGCGCAAGATCTGTAGAGATGTTGCAGAAGCGCTTGGATATGACTCCGGATGCAGCAAAGAAATTTGCTCCTATCTATCAGGCATATCAGCGCGAGTTGCGCCAGGTGCGTAAGGATGTTAAGACTTATGTCGATTCGTTCAAAGGCGAGAAGATGACCATTAAGGTTGCCAAGAAGATTATGATGGCGCAACTCAATGGTGACAAGGAGGTTATCCAGGTTAAGAAGGAGTATATCAAGGTGTTTGTGAAGTACCTTACCCCTGAGCAGTTGTCGAAGGTCTTTACGCTTGATCAAGGTCCTCGTGGCCCACGTGGTCGTCGTGGCGGCCAGGGAGGCCCTCGACCTCAAGGCTCTCAGAACTAATGAGAAAAATGACTAAAGGATAAAGTGACCACAAATGTGGTCACTTTTTTTGCGCGAGGAAAATCTAGCGGCGCCAACAAGTTTGCTCTATGACGGCGGAG
>JAZLDJ010000032.1:0-2050 GCA_045614685.1 Alistipes sp.
ATCTACTCGGTGCCGAGCGAGGTGCGCCGAAGTGATATGTTTGAGGTGGAGGTTAGTGCCGACTCGGTAAAGTGGGAGCGTGTTCCCGTAATTATGACGCTGACGGCTACGGGTCGAGGCCATCGCAAACTCACAGCCGAAGAGTATGCCGAATACAATGGTTATCCAAATGCTCCTTATGTCGATAAGAGTGCCATAGCATCGCTCTCGACTACGCAGAAGGTGTGGTTTAGAGTGGGACATCCTACAGCAAAGAGCCTCGCTATCTCGCCCGAGAGGCGCGGAGTGGTGGCGACTATGGTCGATGGTAAGGCGGTATTCTCGGTCGAGGGTGGCGCAAAGTTGATGATTGTACCTGATGGCGATGTGGTACGCACACTATCCCTGCTCGTGGATGATGATTCGAAGCCACTGCTCAATATGCGCCATTTTACCAATGTTGTTCGCTTCAAGAGGGGTTATCATACAGCCGAGAACAACAAGTATATTACCCTCAACGAGTATGGCGCACCTGTGCTGACCATTCGAGAGGACAATACGCTGGTTGTGTTGGAGGAGGGCGCACACATCTGCGCTGCTATAGATATTCGTGGTGCAAAGGGTACCCGTATCTCGGGTCGAGGATTTATAAATTTGCTCGATCGTTGCTATGGAGCATCGAAGAATTTCGAGGGCGAGTTGGTAGGTGCTTTCCGCGAGAATGTCGTGCCAGCCATCTATATCCACGAGGGAGCATCGAATGTGCTGGTGCAGGATGTTACGATTATAACCGACTTCCGCTGTGTTACTGCCCGTAATGCCGAGGATATCCACCTCGAGAATGTGAAGATGTTCTCCTCGGCGCAGAATGGTGACGGTGTGAATGTTATCAACACCCAACGAGTGCAGGCGAACAACTGCTATATCCACTCCCAGGATGACTGTTTCTGCGGTTACAACAACTGCGACAGCATCCGCTTTTTATGGGATGACGAGAAATTCGTGAAGGGCTTGCCGACATCCGATTTGCGCCTCTCGAATTCGGTCGTTTGGACAAACTGCCGACCATTTGTCTTTGGCGGACACGCTACGGGAGCGAAGAATCCTCGTTGCGTAATGGAGAATATTCTGGTGGAGGATTGCGAGATTATCGGTATGGCAAACTCGCTCCACTACGAGGATGACTTTACCTACAAACGCTACAATACCCGTACTTTTTGGAGTGGCTTTGTACGAATCTTGTCGCAGAGCGAGCAGATTGTGCGCAATATTACTCTCCGCAATATCGATGTCGAGAGGACAAAGGGCTACAACGGACAGCCTATCCATATCGCTGTGCGCGATAACTCTCGCACCTCGTATCACGAGTCGCAGGGCTACCGCATTGAGAATATCTTGTTCGAGAACATCTCGTTCCGCAATGTCAATGATGTGGTGTTGCCAATCTATATGAAGGCACCGTCGGACATCGAGGGTTACGGTATCTATGGTGTGAAGTTCAATAATGTGACCTTCGACGGAAAACCTCATACCGAGGTGGGTCTGACCCTGGTCGGTAATGTAAATTTATAGAGGTTGTTATATTGAAAAAGCACCTTGTCGGCAATGACAAGGTGCTTATTTCTTGTTTGGAGTGATTACTCGGTAACCAACTCTACGATATAGTCGATGCCCGAAGGAACGGTGTCGAACTTGAGGGTTACGCCACCATCCGACTGAACGAACTCTACACCCTTCTTATCCTCGAATGTATAGGCCTTTACAACCTTGCACGAGAGAGGCAACTGCAACTCTTTGCCCTTGAGGTTGAAGATGTGGACAAACAGACGCTCGCCTTTGCGTGTTGTTACACCCCACTCCTGTGCAGGAATATCACCTGCGGTAGTGCCATATACCGAGTCGCCATACTTGCGTAACCACTCACCCATCTGCTTCAAACGAACAAGAGCCTCAGCAGGCAACTCTCCATTTGGCTGAGGACCAATATTGAGCAGAAGGTTTGCACCCTTACCTGAGGTGCTTACGAGATAACGCACAAGTGCATCAAGACTCTTGTAGTTCTGGTCTTTGA
>JAZLDJ010000033.1:0-10452 GCA_045614685.1 Alistipes sp.
TCACGTCGAGGCGCTCTGTACAAGCAACCAACGCAAGCGAGAATATTGCCACAATGTAAAGTGCTGATTTCATCTTTAACATTTGTTCTATTTTTTTATTATCAATTATTTTCGTCTTACTGCTGTTGATTACTCAACACCCTCTTCGCCTTCACCACCTTCCTCAGAAGGAGCAGTGTATGCTACGCAACCATCGTAGTCCTTACCCTCAACGATTGATGGGTTAGCCGCATCCCAGTTCTCGCCATAGATGACGTTCATATAGTTCTCGGCATCTGCTGTAGTGTAGCGGTTAGCACCACGAAGGATTGTACCACCTACAACGCAATTACGAATACCAATTGGCCAAGGCTTAGCAGCTACTGCTGTGGTCTCGCTATTGATGTAGCTTGCATTCTCGGTGATTGTTATATTTCGCAACTCACCAGTGATTGCACCTACCTGCGAGGTTGCACCCTCCAACGCGTAGATATCACCCAAGTTGGTACAATTGAGGATACCACCCTTGTGATTCTTCGATGGAGCAATCTCAACGCCAGCGCAATAAACCGAACGATAAGCACCTACGATACCACCAGCCTTACCAGTTGCACCTACAGCACCCTTGTTGATAGCGTTCTCTACGCGAGCGTAGTGCGAACCGAGGTAGTATGCTGGCCAACCCTCGTTGGTACCGGTCGAGTTATCACCAATAAAACGTGTATCGGTGTACTGCTCGTAGAGCGCACCTGCGATACCACCTGCGTAGATAACCTTTGTACCATAACCTGTACGGCGAACAACATTGCCAGCCGACTCGTTACGAGCTACAACGATATCACCAGTGTTGATTGTTGGCTCCTCTGCAGTACCGGTAATCTCAACATACCAGTTAGCGCGACCAACAATACCACCGATGTTACCCGAGAAGCCCCATACGCGACCGTGGTTCTCGCACGAAGTAATCTTCAAACGATAAGCGGTCTCAAGGGTCTTAGGGTTCTTGCTCTGCTGTGCAGGAGCAGCCTGACCCATACCACCAACATAGAAACCAACCATACCACCAACGCAGCTCTGATCTACGCTAGTATTAGGAGACATATTACCATTGCTACGCTCGAACTGGATTGCGCCCGAGTTCTTACATCTTGTGAGTGTAAGGTCGATAGCGGTGAAGCGCTGCTGGTAGTTCGAAGTTGCGTTACCACAGCAACCAATAATACCACCGCCATAGCTCTTAGCATCGTACGACGAGAAGCCGCTAACCATCTTGGTGAAATAGGTGATATTACCGCTATTCTCACAATTATTGAATGTAATGTTCATATCACTCAATGGGAGACGCTCCGAATAGGTCCAGTTCGTGTATCCCTCCATCTGGTGGAGTGCCTGACCGAGCAAGCCACCTGCACACTGATAGATTGAACCTGCAACCTCACCGTAGTATACATTACCCGAGTTCGAGCAGTTGTTGTAGGTGAGAGTCTTGTGGATAATCGCATTTGAGGTCTTAGCGGTACGAATACGCCAGTCGCAGCAGTTTGCTACAACACCACCCATATTGTTGAAGAAGGCAGCGTGGCGGTTTGCAGTACCGAGGTTGGTACCGTGACCTACATTATCGAGAGTTATATTACCCGAGTTGTGGGTATTAGTAAGAGTTGTGTGGCTGAACAATACATCGGCCAACACACCTGCGATGTTCACCATACGCGAATAGTTTGCATTCGGAATGGTTACCGCAGCCTTATTATTTGTACCAGTTATGAATGCCTTAACATCCTTCACACTGTGATCGTGGATACGACCTACCACACCTGCAACGTTCATTCGGTAGAATGGACGAAGGCTGGTACGGTCTGGGTCGTCGATATCGTTAGACTGAAGAGTTGTAGTCGTACCCCAGTCGAGCGAACTTGTATTTGTGGTACAGTATGGGAATCCGTTGATTGTTACGGTACCGCCCTCCTCGTTTGTGAGGTTATTGAGGTTAACCGCATAGGTAGTGCCGTGGGTATCAGGAATATATACACGACCAACCAAACCACCGATATCGAAACGCGATGTAGCGGTTGTGCCAAATGCGTCGTACTTCAATGGGTTGTCGACGCAAGTGTGGTCGATAGCACCCATATTGGTAGAAGCAAGCACATCGTGGTTGGTCTCACCTACGATACCACCGATAGCGAGGTCGTGATCGTAGAGCTGATATGCCATACGGTTCTTATCGGCGCCCTCAGTAGTACGGTTAGCCAAATCGCCAGCATTACCGGTCGAGACAACCTTACCCTCGTTAGTACAATTATATATAGGTGTAGCGGTTGCCTTACCTACGATACCACCGATGTATGCGCCATCGGTAGCCAAACCGTGGTAACGAACCTCACCATAGTTCGAACACTCGTCAATAGCACGTCTTGGTTTAGAGGTGTTCTCAGTTGTAGAATATGAAGCAGTCAAGTCGGCCTCACCGAACAAACCACCCATATAGATAGTGGTAGGGAACTCGGTAGTCTCACCTGGTGCAGGCATCTCTACAGTACCATAGTTCTTCATACCCGAGATATAGCCATCAACATCGAGATATGCACGACCGAAACCACCCGAAACGTAGAGTGTAGGAGCGTAGCCGTTTGCTACAACCTTACCGTAGTTCTCGACAGTGATGTCACCACCACCTGTGAACTCGCCAGAACCTGCATAACCACCGATGCGAGCATAGTCTGTTGCACGACCATCGAAAGTTACCGAACCGGTCGAAGTATTAACGAACTCCAACATATGGAAGGTCTCAACATAGTCACCAGCATAACCACCGATAACGAGCTGAGCGGTAGTACCCGAGAAGCTTACTGTACCCGAGTTCTCAACGCCGACAGTCTTTGTCTTAACAGGCTCGTCAGCACCGAATGCGCTGCTCGACTGTCCGAAGATACCTCCGACACGTGCCAAAGTCTCGACCTTAGCCAAAACCTTTACGTGACCCTTGTTCGAGCAGTATGGGAAGGTTACAGCCACCGCATTCTTCGACGAAGCGATGATACCTCCAGCGTATACGTAGAGACAGTCAACATCCGAGTTGATGATAACGTCACCACTGTTGGTACAGTTCTCCATGTGGAGAGTACATGCACAAATAGAGTTGATAGCCGAAGCATATGCTGTACGCATCGAACCGCTATTGAAGTTTACGGTACCGCTGTTATCGCAATTACGCAAAGTACAGATAGACTCCTCACCACGGCCGATATAACCGAATACGCCCGAAACATAAACCGACACCTGACCTGTGTTTGCAAGAGGCTGCTTACTTGCGCGAGCCACCGAGGTCTCGATAAATACCGAACCCGAGTTAACGCAATTCTCAGCAACATCCGAATCGAAGAAGCCGACACAAGCCGAAGCACAAACTACACCTGCACCGAGGTAGTCGTAAATCATTGTTACGTTACCCTCGTTGTTACAGTTCGATGTCAAAACCTCAGCTGCAGTGCCGAGCTCAGCCTTAGTACCAAGACGAGCACCGATAACACCACCAATACCTGTATTCTGGTCTGCATCTACATTGGAATTCTTAGGGTCGTTGCTCGAGAGCTTACCCTTAACAACGATCTCGCCACTCTTCTTGTTACCACACTGGTCAACCAAGTCAGCCCAGCAAAGACCAACAACACCACCGATACGAATCGAAGTATTGCCATACTTGCCGCCCTGCGAGAAGGTTGTACACTCACCCAAATATGTGATAGCACCCGAGTTGTAGCAACCCGATACCAAAGCGTTATTCTTGTCTACGATAGCAACAACACCACCGATATTTGCAGTCGATACGGTCTTGAAGTTCTCGTTCAAGTTCACCTTACCGCTATTCTCGCAATCGATAATAGAGTTCTTTACTGCGCTATTTGGATTAGTCTCGAGCTTACCCAAGACACCACCGATGTTTGCAGTAGTAATCTGCTCGTTGATAGTCATCGAGCCCTTGTTAACGCAACGCTCAACCGAAACTGCCGAAGCACCAATAACACCACCCCAATCGAGGTCGTGCATAGGCTCGCGAACCTCGAGAGCACCGCTATTAGTATTGTCTGTAAAAGTACCTGCTGCAACATAACCTGCAACACCACCGATGAACGGAGTTACCTTTGTGTTGGTCGAAGCATCGTCCCAAATGATTGCACCATTGCTCGAACACTCCGAAACTACAGGGAGCGACTCGCCAGTAGCGCAAGCGTAACCAACTACACCACCAATGCAAGGGTTGTAGAGGGTGTTGCCATTAGGACCTGCAACTGCGATATTAATATCTACGTTTGTCTTTACGATAGAGACCTCGGCACCATATACGCCACCGACAGCACCACCGATATTTACCAAGTCGAGGTTAGACGCTGCAACAACATTTGGATTCTTATACTCGATAGAACCCTCTGCCGAACAGTTGAACACCTTACCGCCAACAGCCAACGAGCGAGCGATCAAACCCACCTTGCTATTGGTCTCCTCAACGATGTTACCCTCAACCTTCACGTTAGAGATTGTAGCTACAACATTCTCACCAAAGAGAGGCTCGGTCAAACCCTTGATTGAGTAGTGACGACCCTCGAATACAGAGGTGAAGTTGTTGATAGTCTTCAAGCCCTTATCTGTCATATCGATATCTGCAACGAGCAATGCGCCCTGATATGCAGCATCGAATGTGCCGGCGTTAACCATCTCTGCAAAGTTCAACATATCGGCATCGTTGCCAATGAGAAGCATCTTGCTTGTGGTCTCGAACTCGATAACAGGGAACTCACGAACCTTACCTGGGAGAAGTGCAACCTCGCCACTAGCGTTGAAGGTACGAGTGCAAACATTACCATTGTTTGCTACGACGTTAACCTCGAAGCCACCGTACGAGCCGTGAGGAACAGCGATGTAGAACACCGAACCCTCCTCGCCGAGGTTGAACTGGTCGTTGTCGAAGTTGTAGAAGATGGTCGATGTTGCACCCTCACGAGCCTCGAGCGCACCGGTCTTTGGATCGTTCTCGTCGAGACTTCCACAGTAAACATCGAACACACCTGCGATTGGCTCTGCCTCGATAGTCGATACCGAAACATACTTCAAATCGACAGTCTCACCAGCCTTAGCCTTCACAGGGAAGCGAAGCACGGTCGAGAGGTGGTGCATCTGCACATCGTTGAAACCATCCGACCACGCGTGCATAGGAGCTGCGCCCTGTGCAAAAGTACCCTCGGTGTGATGCTGGTTTGCAGCAAACGCAACCGGATACAAACCGCTACCACTATTTACCGCTACATCCTCACCCGGATATGGGTAGACGATGTGATACGGAATAGTCGAGCCCAAAGGGAGATCGAAGATTGCAGTAGACTTGTTGCTCTCGTCGATGGAGATCTTGGTTGTCGGCTCGCCATTTACTGCGAGGACATCCGATTCGCTCCAATAGACAGGATACTTACCGTCCACCTTATCGCCCAATTCGGTACGAGTAGGTGTTGGAAGAGCCACCTGCAGCGTCTTCAACTCACCACTTCCATTGGCTGTCCCCGATACTACCGGAGCCAGATCCTCGGTCTGATCTTGCACGCAAGAGTAAGTTGCGAGCAAAACTACCGCCATCAAAAGTTTAGTAAAATTTTTCACGCTAATAGTTTTTTGTTAAAATTTGTTTGACTAAAAATTATTTTGTTTTGTTTGTGTTTGTCTCTTCTCGCGTTTGTCTCTCGTCATCCTCTTTTTCGCCCTTCGCCTTATACATACACGTTGCACGCGCGCATAAAAGACAAAAAAGATAGTCGTCTTGCTCACAAGCAAGGCGATAATTACCACATTAAAGGCTCGTTAAATACACACAAGCCGCCATAATTAGCACAATTTCATTATTTTAAGGTACCTGCATGCAGAATCGGTTATTTTCTGCACGACTTTACAATTCCAATTGGTTTTGCAAAAATAGAGAAAAAAAACGAGACTTACAAATAAGCCTCGCCATTTTTTACATATTTTTTCAACAATATTTACTATGTAACACTCTACCAATTAATTGGGGGCACGCCTCGCTCCTCAAGATACGCATTCGCCTTCGAAAAATGCTTCGAACCGAAGAAGCCTCTGTAAACAGAGAGTGGCGAAGGGTGTACAGCTTTAAGCACCAGGTTCTTAGAGGTATTTACCATTGCACCCTTCTTCTGGGCATAGCTACCCCACAACATATAGACAACACCCTCCTTCTGCTCGGCAATGGCATGCACTACGGCATCGGTAAATCGCTCCCAGCCGCGACCTGCGTGCGATGCTGCTTCGTGCGCCCTCACAGTCAAGACTGCGTTCAGCATCAGCACTCCTTGCTCGGCCCATCTATCAAGGTTTCCGCTCGACGGAACAGGCTTGCCCATATCCTCGGCCACCTCCTTGAAAATATTGCGAAGCGAAGGTGGAAAATCGACGCCATCGTCGACCGAAAAGCACAAGCCATTCGCCTGACCATCACCATGATAAGGGTCTTGACCGATAATCACCACCTTGAGCTTATCGAGTGGGCATTTATCGAAGGCTCGAAAGATATTTCGTGCCGCTGGGAACACCTGATGTGAGGCATATTCCGCCTTCACAAAATCTACCAACTCTGCAAAATAGGGTTTATCGAACTCCTCCTGAAGCAACGCCTTCCAATCCTCGGCTATACGGACATTCATCTGCTTAACTTTTTTTTCGTTTATCGAGAGCGAAGATAATAATTTTAGACGAAACAATTGCACTTTTTCCCAAAAAAGTCTTATCTTTGTGAAGATTAACCAATAAAAAACTTTAGATATGAAAAAACTATTTGCAATTTTTACTCTTCTCTTGGCCGTGTCGTGCAGCGACAATAGCGGACTACAGTTACTCGACAAATCGCAATTCGAAACCACAGTGGACGGTAAGCCCGTTTCGCTCTACACATTGCGTGGTGGCACACTCGTAATGCAGGTTACCAACTATGGTGCACGCGTAGTATCGCTCTGGACCCTCGACCGCTACGGCAAGTATGCCGACATCGAGATTGGCTACGAGAATATCGACCGCTACATCAACAACACCGGAGAGCGCTACCTCGGAGCCGTTGTAGGTCCTGTAGCAAACCGTATTGCAGATGGTAAGTTCACGCTCGATGGCGTAGAGTACACCCTACCTCAGAACAACAACGGACAGACCTTGCACGGCGGTACTCTTGGCGTAGACCGCATTGTTTGGGATGTTGTATCGCACAAGGAGAACGAAATCGTCTTCAAGACCATACTTCCTGACGGCCAGGACGGATTCCCTGGCCAGCGCGAGGTTTTGATGACCTACGCACTCACTCAGAAGAATGAGTTCAAGGTGACCTACGAGGCTACCACCGACAAGAAGACCGTATTCAACATCTCGCACCACTCGTTCTTCAACCTCGAGGGCGATGGCAATGGCACTATTCTTGATCACGTTCTCACCATCAAGAGCAAGGCCATCACTCCGGTAAACGAGTACCTTATCCCTACAGGCGAGCTTATGTGCGTAAAGGACACTCCGTTCGACTTCAACGAGCCACACGCCATTGGCGAGCGCGTAAACGAGGAGCACGAGCAGCTCAAGATGGGCGCAGGTTACGACCACAACTGGGTTCTCGACCGCGAGGACAATGGCGAGATTATCATGGTTGCCGACGTATACTCGCCTGAAAGCGGACGTGGTATGGAGGTTTGGACCGACCAGATTGCTTTGCAGTTCTACTGCGGTAACTTCTTCGACGGCAAGTGCAACACAAAGTATGGCAAACCAGTTCTCTATCGCGGTGCTATCGCGCTCGAGACTCAGCGCTACCCAGATGCACCAAATCAGCCATCGTTCCCAAGCGTAGTTTTGGAGCCAGGCGAGAAGTATACTCACACTTGCATTTATAAATTTTATGCAAAATAATTGGATATTATGTCAGAATTAACACCTACACCACATATTGGAGCAAAGCGCGGAGAGATTGCCGAGCGCGTGATTATGGCGGGCGATCCGCTGCGTGCTAAGTTTATGGCAGAGCGCTACCTCGAGAATCCTCGATTGGTAAATCAGGTACGCGGAATGTATTGCTACACCGGAACTTACAAAGGCAAAGAAGTATCTGTAATGGGTCACGGAATGGGCATCTCGTCCATCAGCATCTACACCTTCGAGCTCTACAACTTCTATGGTGTGAAGCGCATCATCCGCACAGGCTCGGCTGGTGCATATCAACCCAATTTACACGTTGGCGATATAGTCATCGCTCAGGGCGCTTGCGACAACTCGAACTATGCTGCACAATACAACCTTCCGGGCACATTTGCCCCTATTGCAACATACGAGCTTTTGAGCGCAGCTGTAGATAAGGCAAAGTCTATGGGCGTGAACTATGCCGTGGGTAATATCCTCGCATCGGAGATATTCTACAACGACGATCCGGAGGCTTGGAAAAAGTGGCAAAAGATGGGCGTTTTGGCGGTAGAGATGGAGGCTTCGGCTCTCTATATGAACGCCGCTCGCAGCGGCAACGAGGCACTCTGCATCTGCACCATCTCGGACTCGCTCGTAACCCACGAGGAGACCACAGCAGAGCAGCGCGAGAAGACCTTCACCGACATGATGGAGATCGCATTCGAAATAATCTAAGAGGGAATACTCATTCGGAATTGTTGCATAGTATTTGTACGGGTGGTAAACGAACCATTTAATACAAAATACTATGCAACAATTTATTTCTATTCACATCAACGACGAGGGAAAATTCTCTCTCTGCGAGCCCCAAGAACTAAGCAAGCTGAATCCCAAGGAGCTACTACTCTACTCCTCGGCACTCTGCGCAGGTATGACGCTCAAATCGATTCTCGACAAGGAGAAGGTTGCACCATTAAAGATTGAGATTAAGCTCTCGGGCGAACTCGACACCGAGAAGGTTGAAGGTCGCAGTAAATTCACATCGTTTCATATCGATTACAACATCGAGTGCAAGCATATCAACGAGCAGTCGAAGGTTTCGCACGCCGTACTACTTGCCAACGACAAATATTGCGGAGGATTGGCTATGCTACGCAACATTGCGCCCGTAAACCACTCGATTTCGATAGTCAGCATCGAGGTCGATGCGTAGAGAATAGGGGTGTAGCAAGGGGAGTCTAAAGTTCGACCTGCAGACCATCGTAGGCGAACTCTACCCCCTCGGGCAGACGCATATTTGCCACACAGTGGAGGCCAATATCGTGCGACATATGGGTGAGATATGCTCGCTTGGGCTTCACCTTCGAGATAACCTCGAGAGCATCATCCACCGAGAAATGGGAGTCGTGTGGCTCGAAGCGAAGCGCATTAACAACCAACACCTCTACCCCATCGAGTTTGGCGCACTCGTCGTCGCTAATCTGCTTAAAATCGGTGAGATAGGCAACCCGTCCAAAGCGGAACCCCGTAATCTCGAAACGCGAATGTTTGCCACGAATTGGGGTAATCTCCACGCCATCGACCTCGAATGGTGCATTATTGAATTCGTGCAGCACCATCTGTGGCACGCCACGATAGGGATTCTCGGCAAAGGCATAGTCATAGTCCTTGCGAACACAAGCGCAGGTGTCGGGCGAGCCGTAAATATGTATGGTGTGAATCGCTCTAGGATAGTCTACGAAGTTCAATGCTCGTACATCATCGAGTCCACCTATGTGATCTTTGTGTTTATGAGTGAGCAATATAGCCGTGATATGGGTGACATTTTCGCGCAGCATCTGTTCACGAAAATCGGGACCCGCATCGACAATGAATCGTCTGTTGCCAACCTCTATCATTGCCGAAGTTCTGAGGCGTCTATCGCGCGCATCACTCGAGCAACATACCGCACAATCGCAGCCAATAACAGGCACTCCCTGCGATGTTCCTGTTCCCAGAAAAGTTAAACGGATAGGTGTTGTATTCGGCTCCATTTTTGTACGATTAGAGTTAAACGATACTACAAAGATAGGATTTTTTTTGGATAATTGAGAATTAAAGCGTAACTTCGCACTGTTAATTAACACAATATTACTATTATGGCTTACAAAATTTCAGATTCTTGTATCGCATGTGGTACTTGCATCGATGAGTGTCCGGTTGAGGCTATCTCTGCCGGCGACATCTATGTAATCGATCCAGACAAGTGCATCGAGTGTGGCGCATGTGCAGGTGTTTGTCCTTCCGAAGCTATCAGCTTGTAGTCTGACGGAAGCCAACACAAAGAGATAGGCTGACCATTGCGGTCAGCCTATTTTCGTATAGTGTTATTGTGTCGCGTGTACTACTTTTCTGCGAAATATCGCCACAGTGGTGCGGCGTGCATCGCCTGAACAATTTCTCCCTTTTCGAGAAGTTCGCGCACCTCGGCCTTCGATAGCAGGTGAACATCTAAATCCTCGCTCTCCTCGGGGTGGCGTTCCGTAACAAGCTCCACATCTT
>JAZLDJ010000034.1:0-7676 GCA_045614685.1 Alistipes sp.
AGGCTGATGGGGTAGAGAAGGTGGATTCGATAGAGGAGTTGTACCGTCGTGCCGACTTCCTCTCGTTGCACATTCCTGCAACACCGCAGACCAAGGGCTCGATTGGCTACGACCTTGCTATGTCGATGCCAAAGGGTGCTACACTCGTAAATACCGCCCGAAAGGAGGTTATCGACGAGGTTGGCTTGGCAAAGGCTATGGAGGAGCGCGAGGATCTCAAATACATCACCGATGTTGCTCCTGAGGCTGCAGCCGAGTATGCAGAGAAGTTTGGCAAGCGCTATTTCGGAACGCCTAAGAAGATGGGTGCCGAGACAGCCGAGGCAAACATCAATGCAGGCTTGGCCGCTGCACGACAGATTGTAGATTATTTCGTTAATGGAAACACTCGTTTCCAGGTAAATAAGTAGTATTATGGTACGCATTAAACCATTCAAAGGCATTCGCCCTCCAAAGGAGTTGGCGAAGGAGGTAGCTTCACGCCCATATGATGTTTTGAACTCGGTGGAGGCAAAGGCCGAGGCTACAGAGCGCTCGCTACTCCACATCATTAAGCCCGAAATAGATTTTGATCCGATTGCCGACGAACACTCGCAGGAGGTATACGACAAGGCGGTGGAGAATTTTGCCAAGTGGCGCAACGAGGGCTGGCTCAAGCAGGACGGCGAGGAGCACTACTATATTTATGCACAAACAATGGATGGTCGCACGCAGTACGGACTTGTAATGTGCTGCCACTTTGAGGATTACCTCTCGGGGGCAATCAAGAAGCACGAGCTTACGCGCACCGACAAGGAGGAGGATCGCATGCACCACGTTCGCAACCAAAAGGCGAATATCGAGCCTGTATTCTTCGCATATCCCGACCACGAGGATATCGACGCAATTGTAAGAAAGGTGACCGCATCGGAGCCTGAATACGACTTCGTGGCAGAGGATGGCTTCGGTCATACTTTATGGGTTGTTCCTACCGAATACAACGACCATATCACCACTGTTTTTGCCACAATGCCGGCGTTGTATGTCGCTGATGGACACCATCGTACAGCCGCTGCAGCGCGCGTAGGTGCAGAGTGCAAGGCTAATAATCCGAACCACACTGGCGAGGAGGAGTATTGCTACTTCTTGGCGGTGACATTCCCAGAGTCGCACCTCCGCATTATCGACTACAACCGCGTAGTGAAGGATTTGAACGGCCTCACCGAGGAGGAGTTTCTCGCTGCATTGCAGGAGGATTTCGAGGTAACGAAAGAGGGTAGCGAGATATACAAACCGCAATCGTTGCACAACTTCTCGATGTATCTTGGTGGCGAGTGGTATAGCCTCACTGCAAAGGCTGGCCGTTACAACGATACCGACCCAATTGGAGTTCTCGACGTGACTATCCTGTCTAACTTGGTACTCGACAAGATTCTCGGCATCAAGGACTTACGCACCTCCAAGCGAATCGACTTTGTAGGTGGCATTCGCGGTTTGGGCGAGTTGCAGCAGCGCGTAGATTCGGGCGAGATGAAGGTAGCATTCGCACTCTATCCAGTATCGATGCGCCAGCTCATCGACATCGCCGATACGGGCAATATCATGCCTCCGAAGACCACTTGGTTCGAGCCTAAGTTGCGCTCGGGCGTGGTGATACACTCATTCGAATAAACCATTAAAAAGTTATGAAGAAGATATTACTAACCATCATTGCAGCGGCACTCTCGTTGTCGCTATCGGCACAGACTATTCAGCGCACCGAGTGGGGCTTCTCATCGAAGCGCACCGCACACTTTGTTGAACACGGCTGCTATCACGCCGCAATAGGCAAAGGCGAGATTGAATTCGTCAGCAAAAAGGCAACCCTCACCGTAGGTAACAAGAAGAGGAGTTACCCTGCAGCCGAAGGCACTCGCAAAGGCGACTATTGGTTGATGAGCGTGCCCGTGCAGAACATCGAGGCGGGTACTGCTATCGACCTATGGTTCCCATTCATCGCAGAGCCAGCCGACAATCGCTACGCCTTCGCATTCGAGTATCTCGATGGCAAGGAGTGGAAACCCGTTATAGCCACCGCAGACAAGAAGGGCATTAACTGCTACTCGTCGAAGTCGGCTGCGTGGCCTAACTTCTTGTGGCACACCATTCGCCTTGAAAACGGAATCAAGAGTGGCAACCTGCTTATTCGCTTGCGTCACTGCGACAAGGCTGTTACAAAGAGCACGCTCTACGGTAGCAGCACAAGCACCGCTCCAAAGGTTGTTATCCTCGGCACTAAGAAGCCTAGCGATGTTACGCGCGTATTATTTATAGGTAACAGCTACACCTACTACAACAACTACCCAATGATGCTCAAGGAGATTGCTTGGCACGAGGGTCATGAGCTTGAGTGCGGCTACTACACTCACGGTGGCTACACAATGAAGCAGCACCTTGCCGACCACGTATCGCGTCAAGCGGTTGAGAAGGGTGGCTACGACTATGCATTCTTGCAGGATCAGAGTCTTCACTCGCTCCGCATCGGCACTTCGGTAGATCAGGATGTTGTAGGTCAGATGGGTAAGATGGTAGCAAAAATCAAAGAGCATAGCCCGAAGGTAAAGTGCATTATCGAGCTCACCTGGGGACGTCGCGATGGCAATAACACCACCAAGGGTAAGAAGTTGGCCGACCTCGTAGAGGGCTATCCACAGTTCTTCACCGACTACGCTACAAATCAGCGCATTATAACCAAGAATACTACCGCTATGGCACAGGAGTTGGGCGTTGGTCTTTCGCCTGTTGGCATTGCGTGGGAGATTGTTCGTCGCGAGCGACCAGAGATAGATTTGTACGTGAAGGATGGCTCGCACCCTTCCTACGCAGGATCGTACCTCGTAGCCGCAGTTAGCTATCTCACACTCTTCAAGGAGCCATTCAAGGCCGATACACCTGTCAGACTCGATCCTGAAGTGGCACGCTACCTCCGTAGCGTTGCAGAGAGGGTAGTGCTTAAAGCGGAAAACTAAAAGCGGAAAACTAAAAGCGGAAAACAGGAAATAGATAAAAAGTGCGAAAAATTTTCGCACTTTTTTTTATTTGACACAACTTGTCAAAATCGCCCCATACCTTTGCATCGTGAAAGTAATGTAAAACCTTAAAATTATAAGAACTATGGGAACAACTATCAGATGTAAGCATTGCGGTACAGAGTTTATGCACTTGACCGGTTTTGGATTTATGGGACGTCACGACTGCGAGGATGGCTATTGCCACATCGAGACAGAGAATGCCATTCGTTGCCCTCAATGTATGAAGAGGCTAAACAACACGGCCGAAGAGTTCGAGGAGCAGATTGTAGGCGGGCTTTGCTGGGAGTAAAGTGCCAAAATCGACAATTAAAGGTAGAAAAACCTAAAAAGTTGCTAGTACGAGTAGCAATTTTCCAAAAAAAATTCTTAACTTTGAGAAAAGTTTTTCTTTGAAAAAGAAATTAGATACGAATTAAATAATAAAAACAGATATACTATGAGCGAAATGACAACACAGAATGCCGAGAAGATGAAGGTCTTGAAGGCGGTAATGGCGAAGATAGAGAAGGACTTCGGCAAGGGTTCGATTATGCAGATGTCGAGCGAGAACGTAGAGAATGTTCCGGTAATCCCAACCGGCTCGATAACACTCGACGTTGCACTCGGAGTGGGCGGTTACCCTAAGGGACGCGTTATCGAGATTTTTGGCCCTGAATCTTCGGGTAAGACAACTTTGGCTATCCACGCCATTGCGGAGGCTCAGAAGGCTGGCGGTATTGCAGCTTTCATCGATGCTGAGCACGCCTTCGATAGCTTCTATGCGCAGAAGTTGGGCGTAGACGTGGATAATCTCCTCGTATCGCAGCCAGACAACGGCGAGCAGGCACTCGAGATTGCCGACTCGCTGATTCGTCCGAGCGCTATCGACATCATCGTTATCGACTCGGTGGCGGCACTTACACCAAAAGCCGAGATCGAGGGCGAGATGGGCGACTCGAAGATGGGCTTGCAGGCACGATTAATGTCGCAAGCATTGCGTAAGCTCACATCGAGCATCGCAAAGACCAAGACTGTCTGCATCTTCATCAACCAGTTGCGCGACAAGATTGGCGTGGTTTATGGCAACCCTGAGACCACAACCGGAGGTAACGCACTTAAGTTCTACGCTAGCGTACGTATCGATATCCGCCGTACATCGGTAATTAAGGATGGTGACGAGCAGCTCGGAACACGCACCCGCGTGAAGGTTGTAAAGAACAAGGTGGCTCCTCCATTCAAGAAGGCAGAGTTCGACATTATGTTCGGCGAAGGTATCTCCAAGATTGGTGAGATTCTCGACCTTGCGGTAGACTTTGAGATTATCAAGAAGTCGGGCTCGTGGTTCTCGTACGGTGAGAAGAAGATTGGCCAGGGCCGCGATGCCGTTAAGGAGCTATTGACCTCGAACAAAGAGCTTTGCGACGAGATTGAAGCTAAGCTCCGCGAGGCAATGATGAAGCAATAAATAGGGTAGTACACCCTCGAAAAATGAGAGCAGAGTGCCGCTAGGGTAGTCCCCACGCGGTACTGCTCTCAATATTGGTTTTTAGAGAATTAGTAGAGGTAGCATATGAGCAACTATACAGCAGAAGACGAAAGATTGATTGATGCAGCTTACGAGAAGCTTCTTGAATCGTGCAAAAAGACTTGTAAGGGCGAGGAGAATTGGAACAAGATTAAACGTGCCTATTTCCTTGCAAAAGAGGCCCATGCAGGCGTTCGTCGTCGCTCGGGCGAGCCGTATATGTTGCACCCGATAGCTGTAGCGCAGATTGCCGTAGACGAAATCGGCTTGGGCGCAAAGTCGGTCATTGCTGCACTTCTGCACGATGTGGTGGAGGATACCGACTATACGGTAGAGGATATCGAGCATATCTTTGGTCCGAAAATAGCCTCGATGGTGGATGGACTCACCAAGATGTCGGGCGTATTCAACGCCGAAACATCGGCTCAAGCAGAGTATTTCCGCAAGGTATTGCTCACCCTGTCGGACGACGTACGCGTAATCCTTATCAAGATTGCCGACCGTCTGCACAATATGCGCACACTGCAGTATATGCCTCTGAATAAGCAGATTAAGATTACAGGCGAAACCATCTATCTCTTTGCTCCGTTGGCATACCGCCTCGGTTTGTATCCGATAAAGAGCGAGCTCGAGGATCTATGTATGAAGTATCGTTTTCCAGAGGAGTACGAGCACATCAGCGGTCTGTTGGCTAAAACTGCCGATACGCGTCAGGAGTACATCGACAGATTCTGCAAGCCTATCAAGGAGGTATTAGACAAGAATGGCTTCGATTACGAAATTTCGGGTCGCGTAAAGAGCACATATTCGATATGGACAAAGATGCAGCGCAAGCAGATTCCATTCGAGGAGATCTACGATTTGTTCGCCATTCGCATCGTATTCAAGACTAAGCCTGAGCAGTCGGAAAAGAGTCAGTGCTGGCACATATACTCCAATATCACAGACATTTACGCACCTAAGCAAGACCGTTTGCGCGACTGGATTTCGATGCCAAAAGCAAATGGCTACGAGGCACTGCACTCGACAGTAATGGGCCCTGATGGACATTGGGTAGAGGTGCAGATTCGCACCGAGCGTATGGAGGATATTGCCGAGCGAGGCTTTGCTGCACACTGGAAGTACAAGCGAGCTACACTATCGCAGAATGACGATGCGTTCGACACCTGGCTCAAGAAGGTGCGCGACGCCTTGAATAGCCCAACCGAGAACGCAGTAGAGTTCCTCGATAACTTCAAGCTCTCGCTATATACCTCTGAAATTACGGTATTTACGCCAAAAGGCGAGCAACGTCAGCTTCCGAACGGAGCAACGGCACTCGACTTTGCATACGACATCCACACCAAGGTTGGCGACCATGCCATTGGTGCCAAGATAAACCACAAAATAGAGCCTATAACCAAGGCTCTGAAGTGGGGTGATCAGATAGAGATTATTACGGCCGACAATGCAAAACCAAAGGCTGAATGGCTCGAGATTGTCACCACAACCAAAGCCAAACAGAAGATTACAGCCTTTCTCAAGCGCGAGCAGGAGAACAATATCGAGAACGGTATGGCCTTGTTCGAGAGCAAGTTGGCCGAGCACAACGTAGCAATGAGCGGTCGTGTACTGCGTAAGGCTATGCAGGCATACGGTTGCAACTACAAGGATGAGTTCTATAGCCACATTGGCGCTGGCATCATCTCGCTCGACAACATCGAGAAGGTGCTTAAGTCGTCTTCGACAAGCAAATTGCTAAAATTCTGGCGATTACGACAGGAGGATGATGAGGAGGGCGATGATATTGTAGAAAACGAGAATGCTCCTACCGACGACAGTTTCATTATCGCGCCGTGCTGCAACCCGTTGCCTGGCGACAATGTAGTCGGCTTCCGCGACCCTACAACCAACAAGATTGTTGTACACAAGGCCACCTGCGACGAGCTAAATCGTCTCGCATCGCAGTTTGGCAAGAATATCATCAAAGATAAGATAAAGTGGTCGCAGCACAAGGCTACGGCATACCTCTCGACCATAGAGATACGCGGAATAGACCGTATGGGTATGCTTTCGGACATTACACATATCGTATCGGAGGACTTTAGCATCAACATGCGCGAGATTCACCTTCGTAGCCACGATGGCATCTTCGAGGGTAAGGTTAGCCTCTATGTACAGAGCGCAGATGCACTCTATGCCCTGATGGATAAGTTCCGTCAAATTAAGGGCTTAGAGAGCGTTAAACGTATCGAAAACAACGAAATGATGTAGCACTATGGAGAACGAAGATTTTTTGTCGAATATTTGGATAGTCGTCATTGCGGTTATAAGCATTATTCTACGCATAGTAGGTAGTAAGGCGAAGTCAAATCAGGAGCAAAATGCTCCCGATATGCAGGAGACATACGATGACGAAGAGCACGAAATGGAGACACATCCGGGCTCTTTAGAGACAATATTCGATGAAATATTAGAGGAGCATAGAGCAACTAAAGTGGAGAGCCCTACAGTTCGCGTAGAAGAGACGAAACCTCAGACGGTTTCGAATCTGCAAAATGCGACAAATCGAACATTTGCTCGAGAGTCGGCAATTGCAACCGAAACGCCATCCATAGACAATAATCAGCCAAAGAAGAAGTTCAATCTTCGCGAAGCTGTTATATATTCTGAGGTGCTTACCCCTAAGTTCAAAGATGCGGAATAAGCAGGGTAGTAGCGCCAACGACGAACAAAGTCTCAAACCTTAAAAATACAAGTATAACATGACTATTTTCTCACGAATCATAGCAGGGGAGATTCCTTGCTACAAAGTGGCGGAAAACGACCGTTTTTTCGCTTTCTTAGACATTAACCCGCTCGCAAAGGGCCACACACTGGTTGTACCTAAACAGGAGGTAGACTACCTCTACGACCTAGATGACGAGACTCTTCAAGGCATGATCCTCTTCGCAAAGCAAGTTGCACAAAAAATCAAGGCATATAGCGGCTGCAATAGGGTGGCAACGGTGGTTTTAGGCCTCGAAGTGCCCCACGCACACATACATTTGATCCCTATGAATAACGAAAAGGATGTCGATTTCAGCCGCGAGAAGCTTGTTTTGACTCCAGAAGAGTTCTCGGAAATTGCTTCGGAATTGAGC
>JAZLDJ010000035.1:0-12415 GCA_045614685.1 Alistipes sp.
GCGGGGCGCCGGGCCGGGGGGGCTGAGGGGGAGAATGAGGGATGGGCGCAGGCGTGTTAATTAAGCAACTCCCCATAATCCCCAAAACCCCCAAAACCGCAAAACTTTTCCTCCTAAAAGGTTTGCTTTCAGAAAAAATAGTTATCTTTACAACTCAAAATCAGACAAATCTATGGCATACGATGTTTTTATAAGCTACTCTCGCAAAGATATGGCGGTTGCTGACCGCATTTGCGAGGCATTCGACAAGGCGGGCATTAGCTACTTTATCGACCGTCAAGGCATTGGTGGTGGTTTTGAGTTCCCCGAAGTTTTGGCAGAGAATATTGTTTCCTCTAAATTGTTTTTGCTCCTCGCAAGTTCGAACTCATATAATTCTAAATTTACTACTAGCGAGATTGTATTTGCATTCAATAAGAAGTCGAAGAATTGTATAATTCCGTATATTATTGATAATTCTACACTTCCGTTGGATTTAGAATTAGTTTTTGCAGGTGTTAATTGGCGTAATGTAAAAGATCATCCCATCGAGACAATTCTCGTTAATGATGTTTTAACATTGCTTGAACGAGAAGCTAAACAACAAACATCAGAATCTCCGAGTGCTCTCGGCAAGCCATCTACTTCCTCAACACTCAAAAAAGTGTTATGCGCAGTTGTATTATTATGTGTTGTAGGTGTTGTTTTGAGTGTAATTTTAACGGGAGAGAAAACATCTATCGAAAAAACGGTAAATATCGGCAAAACTTACAAGATTGGCGACTATTATGACGATGGTAAGAAGCAAGGTGTGGTATTCGAGGTGTCTGCAGATGGTCAGCATGGAAAGATTGTGAGTCTAACGGAGGCACTATATACGTGGTCTTCAGACAAAAAAGAGGAAAAGCGACTAATCGGTGCAGATGACAAGCGAGATGGAGTGAAAAATCTGGCGAAGGTTAAGCGGATTGCAAATTGGCGCGAGAAATACCGCGCTTTTGCTTGGTGTGCCGATTTGGGTGAGGGATGGTATTTGCCAGCCATTGATGAACTGATGAAGTTTACGCTTGATGACGCTGTTCGCGATGCGCTTAATAGTACATTGGAAATCAATGGTGGGGAGTTGATAGGATACGACGAATGTCGGTCAGATTATTGGTCATCAACAGAATCTAGCTACTCAGACTCAGTATTTGGTTATTGTGCGTGGAGTGTCGATTTGTCTGACGTACGCACCAGCGAGTCGACCTATAAGATGAATACCTTCAAAGTGCGTGCTGTGTCAACTTTTTAGGAATTAGTTATTCGCATTAAGGCTTATGGCGACAGCTTCTGGGCAGTCGCTTTTTTGTTGGATAGGAGGAGTCCCCACAATCCCCATAGAGCAGTCGAAGACTGCGACCCCACCCCCCCCCAAAAAAAAACCATTCCCCTCCCCACAAGGGAGTCAAAGACTCCCGCCCCCAAAAAACCGCAAAAACTTTTCCCTTTTTCGTTCCTCGATTTCCACTTTTTTTACTATCTTTGCCAAGATATTAAACAGATGAATTTAACTCGAATAACATGGCTTACGTATATCTTTTAATATGCCTTGCAGTTATAGTATTTAGTGCCAACTGGTTGGTGGACGGTGCTGTGGTGATAGCCAAGCGATACAAAATTTCGGATTTTATCATCGGTGCCGTTATCGTAGGCGTGGGAACATCGTTCCCCGAACTCGTAGCGAGTAGCATTGGTGCTTTGGAGGGAAACTCCGCCATTGCCGTTGGCAATGTTATCGGCTCGAATATCTTCAACGTGCTGGGTATCTTGGGACTCACCGTACTCATTACGCCTGTGGCTGTATCGAAGGAGAACAAGCGTTTCGACCTCCCCTTCTGCATCGGCATCTCGGTGCTTGCAATATTGCTCGTATTCAACTTCTTCATCGGAGGGGAGCAGACCATCAGCTGCATTGACGGCTTGGTGCTTTTAGCAGCGTTCGGACTCTTTATGTTCCTCTCGTTGCGCGGGGGCAAGAACAATAAGGCGGTAGAGTCGAACGAAGTTATCTCGAACAGACAACTACTCTTCGGCATAAGCAAGCTTATATTTGGCTTGGTGGCGTTGATTGTTGCATCGAAGTTCTTCCTCGACAACGCCATTGCTATTGCCCACAAGTGGGATGTAAAGGAGTCATTCATTGCCATTACGCTCGTAGCGTGTGGCACCTCGTTACCCGAATTGGCAGCCTCGCTCGCAGCAGCAGCCAAGAAGAATACCCAAATGGCACTAGGCAATGTCATCGGTTCGAACATCTTCAACATCTCGTTGATTCTCGGCACTGCATCGCAGTTTACCCCATTGACAAGTTCGGGTATTGGATATATCGACTACGGAGTGATGATTTTTGCGAGTGTCGCTCCACTCATTCTCGCTTTCAAGGGCAAACTAAACCGTTGGGCAGGAGTAATTATGTTCGTATGCTTCGTTGCATACAACTACTACCTTATAGTTAACGCAGGACAATAACAAACAAAAATAATTATAGAGACTATGGAATTTGTATTCGAAGGGTTGGTTTCAACCGTATTGCCCGAGCAGAGTGGTACTTCGGCTCGTGGAGAGTGGCACAGCCAGAATGTAGTATTTGAGATGCAGAGCAACTCGCCATACACACGCAAGGTGAGCGTGAAGTTCTTCAACAAGCGCGACGACGTGGCTCGTTTGGTGGTTGGTGCATCTTACAACGTGACTTTCGATATCGAGTCACGCGAGTACAATGGTCGCTGGTATACCGATGTTATAGCACGTCGCATTGAGCCTAAGGGTGCTGTGCAGCCTCAGTATAGCGAGCCATTGCCAACGCCTGCTGCAGCCCCTATGGCAACACCTATGCCAACCGAGGAGCCTGCAATGCCGGCACAGAGCGCGCAGGTAGTAGACGACCTCCCATTCTAAAAAAATTGTTCTGATTGGCTCTTTTTGCACGAACGGTGCGGATATCGAAATGCTCACATAGTTTACTATGTTAATCCTGCTGCGCAGGCTTTTCCTCCTCGCGGCTCGGCATAGTGCAAACGAGTTTGCCCTCTGCACTCGCTCCGCAGCGTCGGTTCCGCTTTCGCCACCTTCCATCGCACAAAAATAGCTCAATCATCGACAATTTTTGTAAGCGGACAAAAACTGCACAACCTAAAACCCTAAAACTTTAAAATATGAAAAGATTCTCAATCTTTTTGGTGTTCCTGCTATCGGTCATTGCCGTCTATGCGGGTGGTATAGGCAATGCCAAGGAGTTTATGGCATTTGCAAAAGCAGTGAATAGTGGAGCCGACCTCTCGGAGTGGACCGACGACAAGGGCGTGGTCTGCCTCGAGTGTGATATCGACATGAAGAAGGCAAGCAAGTTTCCAACCATTTTGGCCTTCAAGGGTCAGTTTGATGGTCGAGGCTTTGCTCTCAAGAATTGGAAGGCGAAGAATGCGCTCTTCCACGAGTTGAAGGAGGGTGGCGTAATTCGAAACCTCCGTATCGACGAGTCGTGCGTGATGAAGCTTACCAGCGTAGAAGGTGAGTTCATTCGCGCATTTGTTGTAAATATCAATAGCGGAACTCTGCGCAACTGCGAGAACTATGGCTCGATAAAGCATCGTGCCGATGCGCTCGAGGGCTATATCTTCATTGGCGGACTCTGTGGTATCAACCGCTACATCCTCATAGATTGCAAGAATGGTGGCAACATCGAGTCCGAAGCTGTGGTGGCAACCACAAACAAGCGTTCGGGAGTCTGCATAGGCGGTTTGGCAGGTAGCAGCCGCAAGAATCTCAAGTGTGCATCCTACATCCGTTGCGAGAATAGCGGCAATATCCGCTACAAGGGCGATACTCCCTACAACTTCGTAGGTGGAGTGTCGGGCCAGTCGGTTTCGGCATCGATGAAGTGGTGTGTAAACCGAGGCGATGTCGATGTAACAACCCTCAAGGGAGCAATCAATGGTTGTGTATATATGGGTGGCGTAACGGGCCACTCCAACGCCAATATCATCTGCTGCGATAACCTCGGTAATGTAGATGCTAAGGGAGTCTACCAGACCCGTATGGCTGGCGTTGTGGGTATGCCTAATGCCAAGATGAATATCACGGGTTGTGATAACTACGGAAAGGTGACATCAGCCACCAATGGTATGACCCTCTTGGGTGGTATAGTGGGTACTATGGCTACCGAAACACATCTCCACAACTGCAATAATCGTGGCGAGGTGATCTTTGCGGGCATAAGCCCTAAGGCCTCGTTCATTGGTGGTATTGTGGGTTCGATGGGTTCGGTCAAGAAGGCGACACATGGAGCGCAGCTTCGTCGTTGCAACAACTATGGTAGGGTTGTAAGCGGCCAAGGTGGTAACGACCTGGAAGATGGTAGCAATGCAATCCATACGGGAGCCATTGCAGGACGCTCGATAGCAACCGATAAGGCTCCTATCCAGATTATAGATTGTGCTAACCGTGGCGAGCTCACTGCTGCGAGTGGCCGCAAGGACGAGATCGTTCCGTATGCAACCTACACCAAGATTGTGGGTGGTTATTTCCACAATAATTATGCTGTGGCGGCTGAACCAAAGGCCGATGGCTCGACCATTTATGGTCGCGTGACATCTACCACGGGTGCACCGTTGCAGGGTGTGGTGGTGACCGATGGTTTGAACTGCGTGGCAACCGATGCCGAGGGTCGTTATGCTCTCAAGAGCGATATGGCAAAGGCCCAGTTTGTCTATGTCTCGGTGCCCGATGGATATAAAGTTCCGTTCCGCAAGAGCGTTCCGCAGATTTTCCGTCGTATACCTCGCCATGTGAAGGGCGCTACTGCCGACTTTGTGTTGGAGAAGCGCGAGCAGTCGATGGAGGAGTATCGTGTGGCTATGGTGGGCGACCCACAGATGCGAGGCTTCAACCACGACACCTCGGCCGAGAAGTTCCGCGATGTTATCATCCCAGATATCGTAGAGTATGCCAAGAGCGAGGGTAAACCACTCTTTACTATCAACTTGGGCGACTTGTGCTACAACTGGATGCCTGCCTACGATGACTATCTCGATATTGTGGCAGATAGTGGCGTGGAGATGTTCCACGTCATTGGTAACCACGACTTCGACCAAGCGACTCTGCTCGAGACCAAGCTCGGAACAACATTCTTCGAGGAGTATATCTCGCCTACGAACTACTCGTTCAACATAGGCAAGCTCCACTATGTGATAGTGAACTCGATTGTCTACTCGCGTCCAAACCGCAAGAAGCACTATGGTAACGGTATGGAGGACGACGCTGTAGAGTGGCTCGAGAACGACCTGAAGTATGTGCCAAAGGATCATTCGATTGTAATCTGTGCGCACGCACATCTTCATCGCAACGTCAATAAGAACAAGAACTACAAGCGTTACTCGGCTGCATTGACGCAGTTCAAGCATGTCTATTCGTGGTCGGGACACTACCACAACAACGATGGTCAGTACCACCAGAACGACACGAAGAATAACCGCTCGAATGTTCATATGGTGGCTGTGGCTCGTTGTAGCGGTAACCTTCGTGCCAACCGCGAACTCAATGTCGATGGTACACCAAACGGCTATATGGCCGTAGAGGTCAAGGGCGATCAGCTCGAGTGGTACTACAAGGCAATTGGTCACGACCGTAGCTATCAGATGCGTGCCTACTCGCCTGAGCGCACGGGCGACGGCTACGTCAAGGTCAATGTTTGGAACCACTCCAAGGGATTCTGGTCGCAGCCCGAGTGGTGGGAGAATGGCGTGAAGGTGGCAACCTTCGAGCAACATCGTGAGGCCGACCTCGACGCTATCGAGATCAATAAGTCGGTGGCTCATCTTGCGGCAAAGGCCGATCCGTCAATCTGTTGGACAAGCAGCAAGGGTAAGGTTCACGACTACACCACACCAAACAAGTCGCGCTATATGTTCCGCGTGAAGCCAAGCGAAGGTGTTCGCTCGGGCGAGATTCGCGTAACCGACAACTTTGGCGTTACCTATACTCAAAAAGTTGAGTGGTAAGAGATATGAAACGATTGCCGTTGCTTTTATTGTCGCTCTGTTCGGCATTTGTCGTACTTGCAGGCGATATTCGTAGCGCCAAGGAGTTGGTGGCTTTTGCCGATGCTGTGAATAACGGAGCCGATATCTCGGCCTGGCAGAACGATAAGGGCGAGGTCACTTTGGCTTGCGACATCAATATGAAGGGTGTCAAGCAGTGGCGGTCGGTGGGTAAGTTCGCGGGCGTGTTCGACGGCAAGGGTTTTGCTCTTACCAATTGGAGGACCTCGCAGGCCCTTTTCGATGTGGTGGCCGACAGTGCCGTTGTTCGAAATCTTCGTATAGATAGTTCGTGCACGATGACCATATCGGCCGAAGGCGAGGTGGTAGCGGGCGTTGTGGCCAATAGCAACTATGGTACAATTTCCCACTGCGAGAGTGGTGCAAAGGTGATTTTCAAGACCGACAATCTGGTCGGCAATGCACACATCGGTGGCTTGGTGGGTCGCAATGGCTATGTCGTTTGCGATTCGCGCAATAGTGGCGACATTGTGGTCGAGGCAAAGAGCTCTACCTCCGAGCCAAAACAATCGCTCTTTGTGGGCGGTGTTGTGGGCGGAATGGTCAAGCGTTCACGTGGCTACTACACCATCTTCCGATGCGAAAATAGTGGCAACATATCCTATAAAGGCAATATTCCACGCACTTGTGTAGCGGGTGTTATAGGTCGCGCCAACCGTATAGGTGTGCGTCTGAGCGTCAATCGCGGTGCGGTGTCGGCACAATTCGACTCTGCCCCAAATGGTTTGAATGGCTATAGCTATGCTGGTGGCGTGGTGGGCAATACCGCAACTCATGTGCAGAGTTGCGATAACTTTGGCAAACTATCAGTTGGAGGCGTGCACACCATATTTGCAGGAGGCGTGTGTGGTGGCTTGCTCGAGCCAAGAAATATTATCGGATGTACCAACTATGGCGACGTGGTGTCGCAGTGCACTCTAACTTCTGCCGTAGGCGGTCTGCTTGGCGTCTCGAAAAAGGGTGTTCACGTAGTCAATAGCAACAACTTTGCAGCGGTAGTGTTCGAGGGCAACGAGCCCGAGAAGGGAACCTACCTTGCAGGTGTGGCAGGCTCACTATCGGGAAAGAGTGGTGAGGACTTTGGCCCTGTGATGCGCCGTTGCAATAATTTCGGAAGGGTGGAGAGTAGGGTGGCCTCCAAACGTATTCGCGTAGCGGGCGTTGTGGGCTCGATTCGTGGAACAGATAAGATGCATGCCCACATTACCGACTGTGCTAACAAAGGTACGGTGGTGGCGGAAGGTTGCGTTGCAGAGGATATTGTGGCTCGCACCTCATCTACCGAGATAAGTGGCGAATATTTTCACAACAACTACGCGCAGAGTGTAGATGATAAGATGGGCGAGGCTACGCTCTATGGCCGAATTACCACAAGCTCAGGCGAGCCCGTTGAGGGTGTGGTGGTCTCGGATGGCGAGTTCTGCGTGCAGAGCGACAAGAGTGGTTATTACGCCATCAACTCCGACCTTACCAAGGCTCGTTTTGTTCACGTTTCGACACCTTCGGACTATAAATTATCGTTCCGCAAAAACATTCAGCAGAACTTCCAGCGCATACCTCGTCACGCCAAGGCTGTAGTGGCCAATTTTGTGCTCGAGAGGCGCGAGAAGCCAGCCGAGAAATATACCGTAGTGATGATGGGCGACCCTCAGATTCGTGGAGTGGGTGTCGATAGCGCGGTCTATCGAATGAAGAATTTTATCTATCCCGACATCCTGAAACTTCGCGAGGAGAAGCGCCACGAGGATGAGTTTTTCGCCATCAACCTCGGCGATTTGGTCTTCAACGATATGACCAAGTACGACGACTATCTCGATTGCGTGGCCGATAGCACCATCCCTATGTTCCATGCAATTGGCAATCACGACCACGACCAAACCACTATTCTCGAGACCGAACTTGGCACCATACACTACGAGGAGTATGTTGCTCCGGTGAACTATTCGTTCAATATTGGCAAGATTCACTACGTGGTGGTCGACAACCTCTCGTGGCGACGTCCGACAACGAAGGTGCCATATGGTATTGGCCTCGAGGATGCAGTGTGCGATTGGCTCGAGCGCGATTTGCAGTATGTGCCTAAGGATCACACCATCCTCATCTGCACCCACGCGCAGCTCTTCCGTCGCCCGAAGCCGGTGCATCTCACCTTGCCTAATCCGCCCGATGAGTATGGTCGCGATAGAATAAACTACGAGCGATTCAAGAACTTGCTCACGCCATATGCTCGCGTATATTCGTGGTCGGGCCACTTCCACTACAACTTCGGCTACGACTACAAGGCTTCGGAGCAGTTCCCCGAGCTGAAGAATGTTGTCAGCATCTGTGTAGCGCGTTGCTGCGGTGGCTTGCACGTCAGTCGCGAGCTCTACAACGATGGCACTCCGCAGGGATATATGGTCATGGAGGTCGATGGCGATAGAGTGGAGTGGTACTACAAAACCGTAGGGCACGACCGCTCGCATCAGATGAATGTATACTCACCTGTTCGCAACGGAACCGAGTTTGTCAAGGTGAATGTGTGGAACTGGTCGGCCGACTATTGGACTACGCCCGAGTGGTGGGAGAATGGCAAGAAGGTGGCCGATATGATAAACAAGCCCGAGAAGGATGTCGCCTATTTGGAGAATTACGCCAAGTATGGCCCATTCCTCGGTCGTAAGGGCGACGATAAGGCCATACCGCACAATGCCCATGGAACTTTCCACATAAAACCAAGCGAGGGTGTTCGTTCGGGCGAGGTGCGTGTGACCGATAACTTCGGTGTGACCTACATCGAAAAGATAGAGTGGTAAACAAATAATAATATAATATGAAAAGGATTTTAACTCTTTTGGTGCTGCTGCTTTCGGTTGTTGCCGTATATGCAGGAGACATCAAAAATGCAAAAGATTTGGCTGCCTTTGCTAAGGCTGTGAACAAGGGAGAGAACATCTCGGCTTGGCAGAACGACAAGGGTGTGGTCTGTCTCGAGGGTGATATCAACATGGCCAAGATGAAGAAGTGGATTCCTATCAAGTCGCTTGCTTGCACCTTCGATGGCCAGGGTCACGCACTGCTCAACTGGAAAACCAAGTGCGGTTTGTTCGAGACTATCGAGGATAAGGGCGTAGTGCAGAATCTCCGCATCGACTCGTCGTGCGCCATGAATGTCAATGTCAAGGGACAGGTTATTGTCGGCTTCATTGCCCATATCAACAAGGGTACTATCCAAAATTGCGAGAATGCTGGCGCCATCACCTACAAGGGTGGCTATACCGAGCAGCACATCTACATCGGTGGCTTGGTGGGTCAGAATGGTCGCACCATTCGCGATTCGCGCAATAGCGGCGTCATCTCGGCAGAGAGCGAGATTGCTTCGGCAAACAAGGGCCTCAATCTTCTCGTTGGCGGTATCGCGGGCTCGACCATACCAAAGGGTAGCCGCGTAATTGTAATCTATCGTTGCGAAAACAGAGCACCTATCACTGTTAAGAGCGATGCCCCTCGCCTCTATGTTGGCGGTATTGTAGGATACTCGGGTCGCGCAGGATTGCGCTACTGTACAAACGAGGCTGGCGGAGGCATCTCTGTAATAGGCTCGAAGGGCAATGCCGAGGCTAAGTACTATGCTAACGTTGGCGGTATCACAGGTCAAACCGGACAGCACATTCAGCGATGCGATAACTTTGGACGAATCTATATCGATGGCTCGCACGTGTCGTATGCTGCAGGTGTGTGTGGCTCGTTGAACGCTGTGCGTAATATCTTGGGTTGCTCGAACTATGGCGAGGTTATCTCAACCTGCGCTACAGCCTCGAACTTTGCAGGTATCATTGGTGCTTCGGGCGATGGCGTACACCTCTGCAACTGCAACAACTATGGCGCTATTAGCTACAATGGCTCGACTGCTCCAAAGGGTACACAGATGGGTGGTATCGGTGGATATATCTTCAGCAAGAAGAACACTAAGTATGGCTCGCGTCTGCTCCGCTGCAACAACTTCGGCGCATTGTCGAGCGCTGTTGCAAGCAAGAATCTCTGCGTTGGCGGTGTTGTAGGTCGCTTCCGTGGCTCGGAGGTTGCCCCTATCAAGTTGGAGGATTGTGCCAACAAGGGCAAGATTTCGGCCAAGGGTTGCCGTGTGGGCGATTTCGCTTCGTCTCGCTCCTACACTACCATCTCGGGCGAATACTTCCATAACAATATGGCGCAGCCTGTCAAGGAGACAAAGGGCGATAAGAATCTCTTTGGCCGTGTAACATCTACAACAGGAGAGCCTGTCGTGGGTGCAGTTGTTTCGGATGGCGAGTTCTCGGTGCAGACCAACTCGGAGGGCTACTACGAGATGAAGTCGAACTTGGCTGCGGCTCGCTTCGTAACAATCTCTACCCCTGCCGACTATAAACTTTCGTTCCGAAAGAGCGTTCCGCAGAACTTCCTTCGCATTCCTCGCCACGCCGCAGCCGTACAGGCCGACTTCGTTTTGGAGAAGCGCGAGAAGTCAACAGACAAATATACCGTAGTGATGATTGGTGACCCTCAGATTAAGGGTGTCAAGGTCGATAGCGCAGCCTACAAACTCAAGAATGTAATCTATCCCGATATCGTAGCACTCAAGAATCAGAAGGCGGCTACCGAGGGCGAGTTCTTCGCTATCAACCTCGGCGACTTGGTATTCAACGATATGAGCAAACTGAGCGACTATGTAGATATTGTTGCCGAGAGCGATGTGCCTATGTTCCACGCCATCGGTAACCACGACCACGACCAGACTACCTTCTACGAGACGAAACTTGGCACTATCCACTTCGAGGAGTATCTCACACCGTCGTACTATTCGTTTAATATCGGTAAGGTACACTATGTTATCGTGAACGATATATCCTTCTCGCGCAAGGGCTTCAAGGAGAAATACCGCCTCGGCCTCGAGCATTGGCACTACAAGTGGCTCGAGCGCGATCTGCAGTTTGTACCTAAGGATTACACCATCGTCATCTGTGGTCACGCGCAGCTCTTCCGCCACTTTGGCAAGAAGGATCCCGATGGCAAGAGTAATCTCTCGTATGCTCGATACTCGAAGCTGCTCTCGCAGTATGCTCGCGTATATTCGTGGTCGGGACACTATCACTATAACTTTGGTTACGATTATGCCGAGTCGAATCTCGAGAGTCTGAAGAATATCACCTCAATCTGTGTGGCACGCGCTTGTGGCGGTCTGCACTGCAATCGCGATCTCAATAACGATGGTACACCTAATGGCTATATGGTTATGGAGGTCGATGGCGATAATGTCGAGTGGTACTATAAGTCTATTGGCCACGACCGCAACTATCAGATGCACGTATATGCCCCAACACGCACAGGTGGCGAGTTGGTGAAGGTCAATATCTGGAACTGGTCGAAGGATTATTGGTCTGCTCCAGAGTGGTGGGAGAATGGCGTGAAGGTTGGCAATATGACCCATAAGTTCGAGAAGGATATCGCCTTCTTGGAGGATCATGCCGTGAAAGGACCTCACCATATCAGCCCGAAGGATAAGAGCGATAAGGCAAGACCTTACAATGCTCACGGAATGTTCCACATCAAGCCAAGCGAGGGCATTCGCTCGGGCGAGGTTCGTGTAACCGACAACTTTGGCAAAACCTATATCCAAAAGGTAGAGTGGTAGAATCCTCTATCTTCACACAAAAAAAGGCCGACATCTTGTGATGTTGGCCTTTTTTAGGTCTAAAAGGGCCGAAAAAGGGGTGTTTCTATTATATATATAAATATAGGTATAAAAGAATTATTAAAAAAAATTAAAAAAAAAGTCGAAAAAGATTTGCAGATTAAAAAAAAGTCACTACCTTTGCATCCGCAATTGAGAAACAAACCAAGTGCAGCGATCTTCAAAATAACCTCATAAGGGGTTGAAAATTGCCAAAAAGAAGAAATTTTCACAAAAAAGTTTTCGGATATTCCGCCAAAACGATTTCTCTTTCCTCGGTAGCGAAGTGAAAAGAAGAAATTTTCTCAACCTTCGTCAAAACGGCTCCTTGCTGACCAAGTGCCAACTGTAAGGGGCAACACAAAATCGAAAGGAGGCACACACAGTGCAAGTTCAGTTAGAAAAAATACCGCAGTATCTGAAAACCAACGGCAGTTTCTGCACCTGGAAATATGAACTGCGGCACGGCAACCAGACCAAGGTGCCGTATATGCCGGGCTCCACACGCAAAGCCCAAGTAGACAATCCAACCACCTTCAGACCCTTTGAAGTAGCGGTGTCCGCAAAAGGCAGTGACGGCATCGGTATCCTGGTCAATGGCAAGATCGTAGGCATCGACCTCGATCACTGTCTTGAGGACGGAAAA
>JAZLDJ010000036.1:0-3214 GCA_045614685.1 Alistipes sp.
TGTGGTGGATGCAGAGGGCAACATCATCTACTCGCACTCGGGTTACACCCCAGGTAGCGAGCAGGAGTTGTTCGACAAGGTTGTAGCATTGAAGAAGGGCAAAAAGAAGTAATAGACGATGAAACGATTAACTCTCTTGGTTGCGGGCATTTTAGCCTTTGCAACTTCGGTTTCGGCGCAGCAGGTAGTAGGCAACGGCCAAGTATCGGGCAGCATCGAGTCGTCGTCTATCTACTATACCCCCGACAAGAAGATTGAGCGTCCCGAGGATCACTTCGGCTCGAACAACTACATCAAGGTTGACTATGCAAATGGTCGCTTCTCGGCAGGTATTCAGATGAACGCCTTTTTGCCGGCGCTGGTGGGCTACGATGCATACAAGGACGGATATAAGTTCTACCTCGCCTCGAAGTATATCCAGTGGCGCGACAAGAACTTCGAGGTGTTGGTCGGCGACATCTACGACCAGTTCGGCAATGGTTTGATTTTCCGCTCGTTCGAGGATCGTCAGCTCGGTGTAAACAACTCGTTGGAGGGTGTGCGTGCTACATACAACTTTGGTCGCTATGTAACCTTGAAGGGTATGTATGGTCGTCCACGACTCTACTCGGAGTACTCGAAGACTTGGGTACGTGGTGCCGATTTGTCGATTTCTCTCTCGGACATCATCAAGACTCCAGTTATCACTTGGAACATCGAAGGCTCGTACGTAAATCGTTATCAGAGCCTCGACCAAGCACCCGACTACCTGAAGGAGTATGACGATAAAACATTCGATCCATTGACAGGCGAGATGCAGACCTATCTCGAGTCGTATGGCATTAAGCCGAACATGAATATGTATTCGGCTCGTATGAACTTCGGCTGGAATGGATTGACCGCACGTGGCGAGTATGTTAACAAGAGCAATGATTTGACTCACCCAAGTAGCACCTCAACCGTTAAAGGTTGGGCTGCACTCGGAGAGGTTGGTTACAGCTACAAGACGTTCAGCGTGATGGGTACATTCCGTGCATTGAATAGTATGGTGTCGATGATTGACATCTTCGCTCCAAGTATGAGTGCTATCAACCAGTGTGGTGGCAACACCATCAACTACCTCCCTGCTCTTACACGTCAGTACACCTATATGCTCACAAACCTCAACCCTTATCAAGTTCAAGCAAACGGTGAGTTGGGCGGACAGATTGACGTGTGCTACTCGTATCGTAGCAAGAGCGACCGCTACCGCTATTGGAACTTCCACGCCAACTTCTCGACCTTCTACTCGCTCAAACCGTTTGCATCGAATGATGGCAAGCGTATGCTCTATTGGCGCGATATCAACGTCGATGTTGAGCGTCAGTGGAACAAGAAGTGGAAGTCGATGTTGCTCTACTCGTTCCAGGACAATAGGGACAAGCAGGCACACATCTTCGTAGGCGATGTAACGCATAAGTTCAACCGCAAGATGTCGTTGCGTTTCGAGGTGCAGTATCTCCTTTCGGGCGACGACAAGAGCGAGTGGGACGGAATGCACAGCGAGGGCGACTGGGTTGCCGGACTCGTAGAGTTCAGCCTTGCTCCTCGTTGGAGTTTCTATGTGCAGGATATGTATAACATTGGTCAGAGCAAGACCCACTACTATAATGGAGGTTTCAGCTACACCTACAACCGCACTCGCGTACAGTTGAGTTATGGTCGCAACCGTGCAGGATATATCTGCTCGGGTGGTGTATGTCGTTACTCACCGGCTTATACGGGTGTAAATCTTGTATTGACATCGTCATTCTAAACGAAATAGTACAAACAATTAAACAATTAAACAATTAAACAATTAAACAATAAACAATTATGAAAACATTAAAAACTTTAGTACTTCTCCTTGTTGGAGCGTTGACTCTCGTTGGATGCGAAACAGCAGACAACGGTGGTAACGACAAAAAGAAGAGTTTGATTCTTGTTGCAGACAAGACCATAATCTACGACAATGGCATCGACGGTGCAACATTCACCGCCTACTACGATGGTATGGTTTTGACCGAGGGCTACGATCTCTACATTGGCGCAGGCGATGAGGTGGTTGTAGGTAATAAGTTCACCTCGACCACACAGGGTACATTCGAGATTTGGGCGTCGTATGGAACCGTTATCTCGAACACCGTAAACGTGAATGTAATTCCAACCCCACCACCAGCACCAGCTGCACCAGAGGATACAAACCCTTCGAAGACCAACTTCAAGCGTCGCATCCTGCTCACACAGTTTACTGGTACGGGTTGTGGCTACTGCCCACTTATGATGAATGCTCTTCACGAGGTTTTGACCAATAACATCTATGGTGATAAGGTAGTTATTGCAGCTGCTCACCTCTTCAGCGATAGCGACCCTTGCTGGCTCGGCGAGGCAAAGACCTTGGATAACGCTCTTAATGTTGGATCATACCCTGCGGTATATTCCGATTTGGATAGAAACGGTTATGGCGACTCAAACTTCCCCTCATTGAAGTCGTGTATTGACAATGCAGAACGTCGCACTACTGTAAAGGGCGGTATAGCTGTTAATTCTGAATATCACGCCGAGGAGGAGTATATCGTTATTAACGCAACTGTTAAGGCAAAGGAGACTACCGAGTTCCGTGTTGGTGCTTGGTTATTGGAGGATAACATCTACGGCAAGCAGGAGGTATATCCAAACCCATATAATCCAAACGAGTTGATTCAGCCACTCGAGGGGGTGAATTTTGACTATCACAACAACGTTATCCGTTTGGCAGAGAGCAAGGCGGCAGACACCGACTTCTCGGGCTTCTCGCTCGGCGTTATAGAGGCTGGCAAGACCGCTTCGCGCGAGTTCGCTTTCAGGTTGAAGCCTCACTACACCAACGCTAATGCACGCTACTACAACCACAACAATCTCCGCGTTATCGTATTTATCTCGACTAAGGAGGGTAACAAGTGGTTGGTAAACAATGTTGTTAAGTGTCCAAAGCACGGCTCGGTTGATTTCGAGTACGAGAACTAAACAACAAGTTTCTTGATAAAAAATGCACAAAGCTTTCAAGTTTTGTGCATTTTTTTTAGCGGAAAACGGGAAATTGGCGCGCAGCAGATATAGCGGCGCCAACAAGTTGGCTTTATGGCGGCGGAGGCGAGCCTCCTTTATGGCGGCGCATTCCAAGGAGTGCTTTATGGCGCGCGCCATAGAAGGCTGAAAGTCTGACGCCATAGAACAC
>JAZLDJ010000037.1:0-3525 GCA_045614685.1 Alistipes sp.
GTGAACTTAGTGTGAGGAGTGATTGAGCCTGGCTTAGCAACAACCATACCACGCTTAACATCCTTCTTATCGATACCACGAAGCAAGAGACCTACGTTATCACCAGCCTCACCCTCATCGAGGAGCTTGCGGAACATCTCAACACCTGTACAAGTCGAAGTGATAGCCTTCTCACCGAGACCTACGATCTCAACTGGATCACCTACGTGGATGATACCTGTCTCGATACGACCAGTTACTACAGTACCACGACCAGTGATCGAGAATACGTCCTCAACTGGCATCAAGAATGGCTTCTCATTCTCACGCTGTGGGATTGGCACATACTCATCAACTGCAGCCATGAGCTCCATAATCTTCTCCTCCCATACAGGCTCGCCATTGAGACCACCGAGAGCAGAACCGCGGATGATAGGGCAGTTCTCATCGAAGTCGTACTTAGCCAAGAGCGACTGAACCTCCATCTCAACGAGGTCGAGCATCTCAGGATCGTCAACCATATCGCACTTGTTCAAGAATACAACGATACGAGGAACGTTAACCTGCTTTGCAAGAAGAACGTGCTCGTTAGTCTGAGGCATAGGACCATCAGTAGCAGCAACTACGAGGATAGCACCATCCATCTGAGCAGCACCGGTAACCATGTTCTTCACATAGTCGGCGTGACCTGGACAGTCAACGTGTGCATAGTGACGGTTTGCAGTCTGATACTCAACGTGAGCAGTGTTGATGGTGATACCACGCTCCTTCTCCTCTGGTGCGTTATCGATCGAGTCGAAAGAACGCAACTCCGAAAGACCTGCCTTAGCAAGTACGGTGGTGATAGCAGCAGTAAGAGTAGTCTTACCGTGGTCTACGTGTCCGATAGTACCGATGTTTACGTGCGGTTTCGAACGCTCAAATTTTTCTTTTGCCATAGCTTTAAAATCTATTAATAGTTTGTTAAAAAGTTTACCTTTATATCGTTAAGTTTAAGGTCCTTATGCAGACACAAGCAATGCCCCTTCTTTCAAAGGTGCATTGCATATGTCATTATGAGAGCGGAAGACGAGGCTCAAACTCGCGACCCTTAGCTTGGAAGGCTAATGCTCTATCAACTGAGCTACTTCCGCATTGTACTAAAATTCGCAGGAACTTCGCTCTGCTTTAGTGGGAAGAGATGGATTCGAACCACCGAAGGTAAAAACCAGCAGATTTACAGTCTGCCCCATTTGGCCACTCTGGTATCTTCCCAAAGTTGATTGGCGAAAAAGCTTGAGCCGATGGAGGGATTCGAACCCCCGACCAGCTGATTACAAATCAGCTGCTCTGGCCAACTGAGCTACATCGGCGTATATTCACCAATCGAGGTGCAAAGTAAGCGAAAAATTTTGAAACCACAAAATTTTTGTACAACTTTTTCTCATTTTTTTTCAAAGAACTTGATTTTAGCCCCTTCAGCCACCCTGTAACGCATAGTTGCCTTGGGATAAGTCCTAAAATCGGTGCAAAGATAGAATACTTTTATGAAATATGAAACACTTTCGGTAAAAAATCTGCAAAAAATCGTGTTTTTTTTGCTGTTACGCCATACCTATATATAATATTATGGTTTTTTAGATGAATTTATTGGATATGTAGAAATATCTTATTACTTTTGCATTAAGTATAGCAACTAAAAAACAAATAACAATAACTAAAATGAAACACATTTCTAAAATTCTTTTGGCCGTTGTGGCTCTGTTCACTGTTTCGTGCGTGACGGACACAACCGAAGATGTAGGCGTCGGCCTAACTAATGGCGGTGCCCAGACTACTATCGCCATTTCGCTTGAGGAGTCGCGTACGCAGCTCGGCGAGAAGGCGGGCGACCTCTACCCACTCTACTGGAGCGAGGGCGACAAGGTGGCTGTTAATGGCGTGGCATCGGCTCCTCTCGCAGCCGAGAGCGATGGCTCGGCTACAGCAACATTTAGCGTGGATGGCGTGATAGACTATCCTTACAACATTGTCTATCCGGCACCTGCCGAGGCGGCAAAGGTTATCACAGAGACTGTGAAGGAGACCATCACCGAGACAACCGTAGATCCTGATACTGGTGAGACCACTACCACCGAGACCGAGGTGGACAAGGAGGTTTCGGTTGAGCTCTATCCTATCACCTTCCCTGCAGAGCAGACCTACAAGGCTGGAACAATCGCCGATGGCGTGGCTCCGATGTATGGCTATGCCGAGGCAGCGGGTGAGCAGATTGCGTTGAATCACCTTACAGGTATTCTCCGCTTTGCTGTAACGGGCGAGGTTACCCTCTCGAAGATTGTCGTAAAGTCGGAGATGGGTGCTATTGCAGGTACCTACTACGTACGTTGCTCGAATGGTCAGCTCGTTGTTAAGGAGGAGAGCACCTCGAACGAGATTTCGATGTCGTTTGGCGAGGGCCTCGTACTCGACAAGGATGTGGCTCAGCCAATCCACATTGTAGTTCCGAAGGGCAACTACGGCGTGTTCGTAGCGACATTGCATGCTACAACAGGCGAGAAGATGACCGTTCGTTTCGACACCAACAGCAAACCTATCTCGGTAGGTAAGGTGCGTGAGTTTGCTCCATTCGTATTTATGGCGAACGACTATGATGCAACCGAAGCATTCGAGATCTATGATGTTGCCACTTTGCGCGCTTTTGCAGCCAGTGCAAGTGCAAACACATTCTACCCTCGTACCGAGGCGAAGCTGATGGCAAATATCGATATGACCGGCGAGGAGTGGACTCCAATCGAGGGCTTCCGCTTCACCTTCAACGGTAACAACAAGTCTATCATAGGTCTTTCGGCACCGCTCTTCGGCACAACTTCGGGTGTTATCAAGGATTTGAAGTTGGAGAATGTCGCTTTGGTATCGAACGGTAATCTTAAAATGGGTTCGGTGGCTTGCGTGCTGAGCTCTACAGACTACGCCAACAAGGCGGCAGTCATCAACTGCGAGGCAAGCGGAACGCTCAAGGTGAACAACCCTGAGTGGGAGCCTACCGACGAGCAGGACAAGGATGCCTCGATTGTAAACTATGGAGGTCTTGTGGGCGCAGCTATCGGAGCCGACGTAACAGGCTCGACTAACAATGTGGCTATCACCGTAGAGCTGATGCAGAAGAAGGGCAACGCAATGGTAGTTTACTCCTCTATCGCTGGCGTTGTGGGTCTTGCTAATGTAACAACCCTCGTAAATGGAGAGGAGGCTTGCTCGGTTATCAGCAACTGTAAGAACAATGCCCCTATCTCGTATGTAGACACAACAAGTGCCGAGACCAAGGCTCTTGTCAATGGCCCACGCCTTGGCGCGATCCTCGGTTGCGGAGTGAAGGGTGCCGAGATATTGAACTGCGAAAATAGCGCCGAGGGCGACATCACACTCAACTCATACTTCTATGGCGCAGGTGCAGCTTCAGGAGGTATGCCTGTAGGTGGTATCGTGGGCTACACAGCTAACGGAGTGGTTAACAACTGTACCAACCGCGCTGATGTCGAGGTAGATGGAACTCTCAAGGCTATC
>JAZLDJ010000038.1:0-16038 GCA_045614685.1 Alistipes sp.
ACGATCCGACTTCCCCATTTCCCCCATCTTCCCCATCAACAGCCACCTACCCACCACCAAAAAATCGTCAATGGTGAGATTATTTTTGTGCGGAGCTAGGTGGCGAATCCGCAGCATAGTTTGCCTATGTGAGGATTTCGCTATCCGAAGATTCGTGCAAAAAGAACTCGCCAGAACGATTTTTTCATTTTTTTTGCTATATTTGTGGTATGATTCAATTCAAACGACAGTTTTCGATTAAGACAAAAGTGGCACTATCGATAGTATCGGCGGTGCTGCTATCTATCCCTTGGGAGGGTGCTAGCTGCATAACATTGTTGGTGGGTTTATTGCCATTGATGCTTATTAGCGCGCAATATGGCGCATCGAAAAAGGAGGCATTTGCAATGCTCGGATGGGCGCTATTGACATTTGTGTTGTGGAATATTGCCACAATATGGTGGGTATGGAACGCTACGCCAGCGGGCCCAATTGCCGCAACAATAGTATCGACTTGGTGGAGCATTGTGCCGTTTATGTTGTACCACATAGTGTCGAAACGCGCACCAAAGATTTTGGCCTACACCACACTCATAACAGCTTGGATTGCAGGTGAATATCTCTACACCCAGGCTCCCGCACTCTCGTTCCCGTGGTTGGTATTGGGCAATGGCTTTGCCGATGACACTTGGGCTGTGCAGTGGTATGAGTATACAGGTGTATTCGGTGGCTCGTTGTGGGTATTATTGGTGAATGTGCTCGCCTTCGAGGCTTGCCTCACGATGAGCAAGAAGGCGTGGATTACAGCCACACTGGCCATTATTATACCGATAGGAATCTCGATAGGTCTATTCTATAAATATGATGCCAAGGGCGAATACTACACCTCACTCGAGAAGATTTCGGTGTCGGTAATTCAGCCAAACATACCTTGCTACGACAAGTTCGGAAACTCGAGAGCGCAGCAGCAGAACAACCTTATGGAGCTCTTGGCGCAAGCGCCTAGCACCTCGACCTTTGTGCTGATGCCCGAGACAGCGTTGGCCGAGAGCATAAACGAGGAGAGACCATACGACGAGGATATCATCCAGAGAATATCGAATTATCTGAAAGAGGAGAAGCCAACCACAATGGTGATAACAGGCGCCGAGACTCTCTGCGTATACGGCAAGGAGAAGGGCTCCGAGACGGCTCGCCAGAGTGGAGATTACTACTACGACAACTTCAACTCGTCGCTCGGCATCGACACCACAAGCAATGTGCTCTTGCACCACAAGTGCAAACTCGTTGTGGGTGTAGAGACCATTCCGGCATGGCTACGCGACTTTGGCGACCGCTTTGCCGTAGACCTTGGCGGTACTATGGGTCAGCTGGGCATTGGAACAACAGCCACCACATTCGAGCACCATGGCACAAAGGTTGCTCCAGCAATTTGCTACGAAGGCCTCTATGGCAACCATATGGCCGAATTTGCTCGCAATGGCGCAGAAGCACTCTTTGTGGTATCGAACGATGGATGGTGGGGTAACACCCTGGGGCACAAGTACCTATTTGCATTCTGCCGTCTGCGTGCCATCGAGACACGTCGCGACGTTGCTCGTAGCGCCAACACTGGCGTATCGGGCTTTATCACAATGCAGGGCGAGGACCTCGAGCGCATGGAGTGGGACAATCGCGGAGTGCTCACATCGGACATCCACCTCAACAGCGAGCAGACCTTCTATACCAAGTATGGAGACTATATCGGTCGCCTTTCGCTGCTGATTGCAGGCCTTTGTCTGCTCTACTTTGTGGCATATCTTGCGAAAAAGAAATTTTATATGAACTAAAGCTTTATAAGCTATGAACTATACCGAAACGCTTGATTATCTATTCTCGTCGATGCCATCGTTTCAACAGGTCGGTGGCGACGCCTACAAACCAGGATTGGATCGCATTGCCGAGTTTTGCCGCTCGATTGGCAACCCACAACGCAACTACTTCGTTATACACGTTGCCGGCACCAACGGCAAGGGCTCGGTATCGAACATGTTGGCGGCCGTATTGCAGCAAGCGGGATATCAAACAGGCTTGTTCACCTCGCCGCACCTCACCGACTTCCGCGAGCGCATTCGCGTTAATGGCGAGATGATTCCCAAGCAGAAGGTAGTGAACTTTGTAGATCGCTACAAGGGCGAGATGGAGCGCTTGCAACTCTCGTTCTTCGAGATGACCACCGCCATGGCGTTCGACTTCTTCGCACAAAGCGACGTGGAGGTTGCCGTTATCGAGACAGGCCTTGGTGGTCGCTTGGATGCTACGAATATCGTTCAGCCACTCGTCTCGGTCATTACAAATATCGGATTGGAGCACACCGAATATCTCGGTGACTCGCTCCCTAAGATTGCACGCGAGAAGGGCGGCATAATCAAGAAGTGCACCCCTGTGGTAGTGGGCGAGAAGAATCCGAACTACAACCTTGTGCTCGAGGAGATCGCTCACGACCTACGCTCGGATATAAGCTATGCCGACGAGGCATTTTCGCTTGGCGAGTGCTCTTTCGAAGGGGGCAAGCAGGTGGTTACAATGACCCGCACACGCGATGGCTACCCATATCAACTCCGCATAGACCTCTTGGGCGAGTATCAGCGTCAGAACCTCGCTACCGTGGCCACCGTGCTCGATAAGTTGCACGAGGCTACCCCACTCACCATTTCGCGTCGCGCATTTGTCGAGGGTGTACGCAACGTCACCGAGCTCACCTCGTTCTGCGGTCGTTGGCAGATTGTGCAGGAGCGACCACTTATCGTTTGCGACACAGCCCACAACGAGCACGGCATAGCCGAAGTGGCCAAGCAGTTGAAGGGTCGCACAAATGGCGGTCGCCTACTCTGCATAATGGGATTCTGCGAGGATAAAGATTTTTCGAAGATGGTGGCTCTGATGCCAACCGATGCTCACTACATCTTCACACAGGCTTCGATTCGTCGTGCCGCATCGCCCGATAAGATTGCAGCCGTAGCAACATCTCTATCGCTCGATTTCGAACTTGCAGCCACCGTCGAGGAGGCTATAATAAAGGCCAAGGAGCAACTCACCGACGAGGATATGCTCTTTGTTGGAGGTAGCACCTTTGTGGTTGCCGAGGCACTACCGCTACTCTAACGACATAACATAGAACAAAAATTGAGTCCGCCTTTATGACGGACTCAATTTCTATTTATGCTTAGTGCTATTACTTCGAGAGAAGTTGCTTAACCTCGTTGTAGACGGTCTCGCCATTGTAGCCGAGCTTCTCGTCGAGCACCTTATATGGAGCCGAATAACCGAAGTGGTCGAGGCCGTGGATGTTCTCGAGCGAACCTACCAAGCCAAGCAATGTTACAGGGAGACCCGAGGTCATACCATATCGCACCACACCTGCAGGGATAACGCTATCCTGGTACGACTTAGGCTGATCGCGGAACAAGCCCTCGCTCGGTACGCTGACAACGCGAACGGCAACACCCTCCTCCAAGAGTTTCTCGGCACCAGCCACCAAGGTCGATACCTCCGAGCCCGAAGCCAACATAATAACCTCTGGATTTGCCGAGTCGAGCACGGTGTAAGCACCCTTATACGCCTGCATAGCCTCGTCAAGACGCGATGTGTGGCTAGGCAACGACTTGATATCCTGACGCGAGAGGATGAGTCCTACAGGACGATGCTCCTCGAGAGCAATCTTCCACGCTGCTACGGTCTCCTCGGCATCTGCCGGACGGAGAACAACCATCGAACGCTCGCCCTTGTGGTTGCGAAGGTGCTCCATAAGGCGAATCTGAGCCTCCTGCTCGATTGGCTGATGGGTAGGTCCATCCTCACCAACACGGAACGAGTCGTGAGTCCAGATGAAGATTACGTGCAAGCCCATCAATGCCGAAAGACGAACAACAGGCTTCATATAGTCGGAGAATACAAAGAATGTACCGCAAGCAGGAAGAACACCTCCGTGCAACGCCATACCATTCATCACGCAAGCCATAGTGAACTCCGAAACACCCGCCTGGAAGAACTTACCTGAGAAGTCGCCACGCTTGAATGCGTGAGTCTTCTTCAAGAAGCCATCGGTCTTGTCCGAGTTGCTCAAGTCGGCCGAAGCGACAATCATATTCTCGACCTGCTCGGCATATACGCCCAATACTGCAGCCGATGCTGCACGAGTTGCCGAACCCGACTTAACACCTACGGCGCGGTAGTCAATCTCAGGGAGCTCGTTCGAAAGGAACATATCGAGCTTGTGAGCTAACGCTGTATTTGCGCGACGCCACTCAGTCTCAACCTCCTTGCGCTCTACCATCTCGGCACGCAAAGCCTCGGCGCGAGCAGCAAAGAGCTCTGCCACCTCAGGGAAGATCTGGAATGGATTCTCGGCATCGCCACCAAGATTCTTGATTGTTGCAGCAAAGTCTGCACCTGCAGCCGAGATAGGCTGACCGTGGGTCGAAACCTTATCCTCGAACGACTCGCCATCGGCAGTAACCAAGCCCTTACCCATAATGGTGTGACCAACGATGAGTGTTGGCTTCTCGGTCGAAGCGTTAGCGGTGGTCAAGGCCTCGCGAATCTGCTCGACATTGTGACCATCAACCTCCAACACCTGCCATCCCCAAGCGCGATACTTAGCCACGATATCCTCCTGGTCTACCTCGTCTACCTTGGTCGAGAGCTGAACATTGTTCGAGTCGTAGTACATTATTATATTAGAGAGTCCGAGGTTGCCCGCGATACGGCCAACACCCTGCGACACCTCCTCCTGTACAGCACCATCCGAGATGTAGATGTAGGTCTTGTGAGCCATCCACTCTCCAAAACGAGCTACCATAAAGCGCTCGGCGATAGCTGCACCCAAACCCATAGCGTGTCCCTGACCAAGAGGACCCGATGTATTCTCTACGCCACGCAAGAAGTCCACCTCGGGGTGACCTGGAGTCACGCTATCCCACTGACGGAAGTTCTGCAAATCCTCCATCGAATAGTGGCCAGCCAAAGCCAATACCGAGTAGAGCATTGGTGACATATGACCCGGATCGAGGAAGAAACGATCGCGATAAGGATAGAGCATATTATCTGGATCGTAGCGCAAGAACTCTGAAAAAAGTACGCTCACAAAATCGGCACCGCCCATAGCACCGCCAGGGTGTCCCGACTTGGCCTTCTCGACCATCGAAGCTGCAAGAATACGAACGTTATCTGCTGCTTTTACTACATTTGAATTAACTGCCATAGTTATATCTCTTTGTTTTTCGAATTTTTCGTGACTACAAATTTAAATAAAAATTTGCAAATGTCACCATTCTCGAACAATTTTATTTATTGCTAACTGCACTTTTTGCAATCGAAGCACGGGTTATTTGCTCCTCGGCATACTTTCGCGACACCACAATCTTCTTCTTGTTCGACGATGGAGCCTCGAACATCAGCTCCTTCATCACCGCCTCACAAATCGAACGAAGACCTCGCGCACCAAGCTTGAACTCAACAGCCTTGTCTACGATATAGTCGAGAGTCTCGTCGGCAAACTCAAGCTTAACGCCATCCATCTCGAGCATAGCCTTATACTGGCTGATGATGGCATTCTTAGGCTCGGTGAGGATGTTTCGAAGTGCCTCACGCGAGAGTGGCTCGAGGTGGGTAAGCACTGGCAAACGGCCCACCAGCTCCGGAATAAGACCAAACGAGCGGATATCCTGCGGCTGCACATACTTGAGCAAATTCTCGCGGTCGATGCTCTCGGTATCTACTCGGCCATAACCGATAGCGCGAGTGTTCAATCGCTGAGCGATACGACGCTCTATACCATCGAATGCACCACCGCACACGAAGAGAATATTCTTGGTATTAATCTGCACAAAGGCCTGCTCGGGATGCTTACGGCCACCCTGCGGCGGAACATTCACAACAGTACCCTCCAAAATCTTGAGCAACGCCTGCTGCACACCCTCACCCGAAACATCGCGTGTGATGCTTGGGTTGTCACCCTTGCGAGCAATCTTGTCAATCTCATCGATAAAGACGATTCCACGCTCGGCAGCCTCTGCATTGTAGTCGGCAGCCTGAAGCAGACGCGAGAGGATGCTCTCCACATCTTCTCCCACATAGCCAGCCTGCGTAAGCACCGTAGCATCGACAATAGTAAACGGCACCTTCAACAGACGAGCAATCGAGCGAGCAATCAAAGTCTTACCCGTACCCGTAGGGCCTACGAGCACAATATTCGACTTGTCGAGCTCAACATCGCCATCACCACTCTGCTCCACCGAGAGTCGCTTGTAGTGGTTGTAGACCGCCACTGCAATCGAACGCTTAGCTTCGTCTTGGCCGATAACATAGTTATCGAGAAACTCCTTTATCTCCTTAGGCTTTGGCACGTCGTTCATCGACACCACACCCTTCTTCACAGCCTTGGCGTATGGCGCCTCAACCAGCGTCATCTTAACGCCAGCCTTTACGAGTGTGCCATATCCGTCGTCGATGCAGTGGTTGCAGATGTTTGCACCATCTGTACCACGGAACAACACATCTACATCGCTGTGGCTACGACCGCAGAACGAACAGAACTCCTCGGTGCGTTTTGCACCCTTCTTTCCTCCTTTTTGTGCCATACTACTTGTGACGTGTTAGAATTCCATCAATCAAACCATAGGCCTTCGCCTCCTCGGCAGTAAGCCAATAGTCGCGGTCGGCATCACGCTCAATATCGGCAATAGACTTGCCCGAGTGGTGAGCCAAAATCTCGTACAACTCCTGCTTGGTGCGAGCAATCTCGCGAGCCGTAATCTCGACATCCGAAGCCTGACCCTGCACGCCTCCGAGTGGTTGGTGAATCATCACGCGCGAGTGAGGCAACGCCTGACGCTTGCCAGCAGCACCCGCAGTGAGAAGCACCGCACCCATCGAAGCAGCCATACCTGTACAGATGGTTGCCACATCGCAGTTTACGAGCTGCATAGTATCGTAGATACCCAATCCTGCCGAAACGCTACCGCCTGGGCTATTGACATAAATCTGAATATCCTTGGTTGGGTCGGCCGACTCAAGGAAGAGAAGTTGCGCCTGGATGATGTTGGCAACATCGTCGTTGATAGGAGCTCCAAGAAAGAGGATACGCTCCATCATCAAGCGGCTGAATACGTCGAGCTGAGTAACGTTCAAAGCTCGCTCCTCCAAAATCATAGGATTGATGTAGGCCGAATGAATAGCCTTATAGTCGTGCAAGCGGAGTGAAGAGATACCGCAGTGCAACTGTGCATATTTATCGAATTCAGTCATAGTTCATTTAGTTTTCGAAGATTAAAAAACTCTGCAAGTCTTGAGCCAACCTGCAGAGTTTTCTTTACTCAATATTGTAACCACCTAAAAGTTGTATAAAAGGTGGATTTTCAAGGCACACGAGTTTTTTCAAAGCGGAGCATACTTTGTGTATGTGAGCATTTGAAAAATGAGCGTAACGCAGAAAACACCCTTTTAGACGGCTTTTATTACAAGTTCTTAGCAAGCTCAGCGAAGTCCTCAGCCGAGATAGCCTTCTCGGTAACCTTCACCTTCGAGCGAACCGACTCAACAACCTTCTGCTCGTAGAGCTTCTCGTAGATCTTCTGGCTCTGCTCCTTGTTGTCGAGGATGTTCTTAGCGAAGTTCTCGAGCATCTCTGCTGGTGCGTTTGGCATACCATACTGAGCGAACTGTGCTGCAGCCAACTCCTTAGCCTCTGCCTTAGCCTCCTCAGCCGATACGGTGAGCTTCTCAGCCTCGATTACACGACGCTGGATGTAGTTCCAAGTGAACATCTTGAGGAACGACTCGAAGTCCTTCTCGATATCCTCCATAGTGAACTTACCCTCGTTGATGGTGTACAACCAACGCTTCATAAACTCGGTTGGCATAGCGAGGTTAGCCTTCTCTACGAGGAAGTCGCGAACTGCAAATGTGAAGAGGTAGTCGCTCTCACGCTTGAGCTCCGAAGCAATCTGCTCGTCGATATAAGCGTCGAGCTGCTCCTCGTTTGTAACATTGCCCTCTGGGAATGCCATCTTGAAGAACTCCTCATTCAACTCTGGGTTTGCGAACTGACGAATCTGGGTGATCTCCAACGAGAACTTAGGGTTGATGCCCTCCAACTCCTCCTCCTTAACACCGAGAATCGATGCACGCTGCGAAGGGTTCTTGTACAACTCGTTGATATCTACCTCGGTCTTGTAACCAACCTTCTTGCCTACGAATGGCTTGCGCTCCTCGTCCGACATAGAGATAAGACCTACGTAAGCCTCCTCGATACGCAAATCGCCATTGTCGAGAGTTACGTTGAGTGCCTCGTCCTTCTTTACCTTCTCAACCTCTACCAAACGGCCGAAACGACGGAGGTAGTTGTCGAGGAACGACTTGTGCATCTTCTTGTCGATCTTAATCTTGTTGTAGGTGAGCTTATCCTTTGCAGTGAGCTCAACATCGTACTTTGGAGCTACACCATACTCGAATACGAACTCGTGAGTGGTGTTGTTCTCGAAGTCGAAGTCACCCTGCTCCTCAGCTGGGATAACGTCGCCAAGATAGTCGATCTTCTCACTCTGCAAATACTCGAATGCTGCATTCGAAGCCTTGCGATAAGCCTGCTCTGCAACGGCACCCTTACCATACATCTTCTTGATAACGCCCATAGGTACCATACCCTGACGGAATCCTGGAATGTTAGCCTTGCGCTTGTAGTCGCGAAGCATCTTCTCAACCTCAGCTGCGTAATCAGCCTCCTCAACAACGATGCGAAGCAATGCTGCACCCTGCTCTTTCTCTACCTTTGTAATGTTCATAGTGTTTTTTGATTTATTATTTTGTTTGTACTTATTTTCTTACAAAATTCCGCGCAAAGATAATAATTTTTCTCCATTTATAACGTATTGCAGTTAATTTTATTAACTTTGCGGAGATATGAAGAATTTTGTAACCATACTTATAGCGCTTTCGGCTCTTGTTTCGTGTGGTGGAGCGGCAAAAAAGAGCTCCGCATTGCAGAGCCCAACTCAGCGCACCTCGACCTCGCATGTAGAGCCGATACTATACACCTATCAGGTGGTGGCCGAGTACCCCCATTCGCGCACAAGCTACACGCAGGGCTTGCAGTTTATCGACGGCGTGATGTGGGAAGGCACAGGCGAGAATGGCCACTCGAGAGTTATGCGCACCGACTTCTCAACAGGCAAGATACTCGCATCGAAGGCTAATGCGATAGATGAGTTTGGCGAGGGTATCACGGTATTGGGCGATAAGGTCTATCAGCTGACTTGGCTCAACGAGAAGATGCACATCTACGACCGCCAAACCTTGAAACATCTCGCCACCCACAAATACAAGGGCGAGGGTTGGGGATTGACCTCGGATGGTAAGAAGCTATATATGTCGGATGGTACACACATTATTCGTGTTATCAACCCCGAAACCTTGCAGCAGGAGCGCCGATTTACCGTAACACTGCGAGGCGAATCGTTGCAATATCTCAACGAATTGGAGTGGATCGAGGGTAAGATTTGGGCAAATGTCTACACCACCGACTACATCGCCATCATCAACCCCGAAAATGGCGTTGTCGAGGGACTTATCAACCTTACGGGCATTCTTCCGATGAAGGAGCGCGACCACAAAACCGATGTGCTCAACGGCATAGCCTACGACAAGGCGACAAAACGCATCTTTGTTACAGGCAAAAATTGGAGTAAACTTTACGAAATTAAACTTATAGCGCAATAATGATTACAGCCATAGAATTTCGCAGACATCTGCATCGTCATCCCGAACTTTCGTTCGAGGAGGAGCAGACTGCACAATATATCGAGAAGTGCCTTGATGAGGCGGGCATTTCGCACTCACGCATAGCCGAAACGGGCGTTTTGGCGAAGGTTGAGGGTAAGGGCGATTTGTCGCGCGCGGTGGTGCTGCGTGCCGACATCGACGCACTCCCAATCGAGGAGCAGACCGGCTTGGAGTATGCATCGGAGAACTGCGGTGTGATGCACGCTTGCGGACACGATATTCACGCTGCAGTGCTCTACGGAGTGCTTCTGCGCCTTGCCGAGAAGCGCGATTTCGAGGGTACTATCTTCGGCATTTTCCAACCTGGCGAGGAGTGCAACCCGGGTGGCGCGTCGAAGGTTTTAGAGGCGCAGCCATTTGCAGATTACAACGTTGTGGCTATAATTGGCGAGCATACCGATAGTGGTTTGGAGGTTGGCGAATTGGGCTTCTGCAAAGGCGAATTTATGGCAGCCAACGACGAGTTGCGCTTTTGGGTGCGTGGCAAGGGCGGACACGGAGCGGTGCGTGCGCAGTTGAACGACACGGTAGTTGCCGCAGCGCACCTCGTAACAATGTTGAACGCCGTAAACGACGAAAATACAGTGCTCTCCATCGGCAAAATCGTAGCCGACGGAGCAACAAATGTTATTCCCGACGAGGTCTATATGGAGGGTACATTCCGCTGCTTCAGCGAGGAGCATCGTCACACCGTTTGGCACATTATCGAGGCGGCAGCGCAGTCGGTAGATGCGAAGTTTGGCACTACAACAGAGGTGGATATAAACCACGGCTACCCAGCCGTAGTAAGCGATAGTGCGCTTGTCGAAAAGGCCATTGCTCTCGCTACCGAAAAAGGCCTGACTACCAAGATGTTGGATAAGCGATATACCTCCGAGGATTTCGGTTTCTACTGCGTGGAATATCCGTCGTTGTTCTACCGCTTGGGCGTAGGCACTGCTGCAGGTCGCAGCCACACCTCAACCTTCGCCCCAAACGAGGAGGCGATAGAGGTGGGTATCGACTTTATGGAGCAGTTGGCGAGGAGCTTATAAGGCGAAATATAGAGAATTTAAGGAATTTAGGGAGTTTAAGGTGTTTAGTGATGCGCCTATCCCTAAATTCATTAATTTCACTAATCTCCCTAAAAAACAATAAGGGAGATTGCCACGAGCCTACGGCTCTCGCAATGACGAATATAAAAAATAGCTAGAAGCTAAAAAAATGCGACCGCCCGAAAGCGGTCGCAAAAGTTTTAAGATCAAAAGCCTAATTTCTAAAAAGCAGACACGGCACGCACAAAGAAGTTGAGGCTCTTATAGCCGAAGGTGGTGTCTCCGTCAAACATATAGACATACCACGCGTGATTTGAATCATATTCTTCTGAAGACCAATACCAAGTATCTAAAACTTTATACCCATTAGCTGTAAGAGCTGAATTAAGAGCCTCATTTTTACTATAGATAATTTTCAACTCATCTTTTTTAGGCAAGCGCCAACCTCTACCATATTGGGTACACCAAGCCTTAGCTTGTTCCCAATTACACTCAGTCTGCGAAACGCTCATCGCTTTACCGTGCTGACCATCGGTAGTAACGACAAAAACTACGCCCATCTCGCCTCCGACCATTATAATATCGCCCACCTTGTAGGCAAATGCGGTTGCAGTAAACATAATTAGCGCTGCACAAGTCAATAGTAATCTTTTCATAGTTATTTTTGTTTTTTTAGTTTCGCAAATTTAGAAATTATTTTTGAAATAGCAAAAGTAGTCGGCAAAGATAATAGGGGTAATTAGCGGCTGTTAAGGGTAGTTAGTGGTTGTTATGCCGACAGCACTAATACCCCTTAATTCCCTCTAACAACCTTTAACAACCCCTAAATTTAAGTCGGCAAAAATTTTCAATTTTTAATTTTTAATTTTTAATTTTGCAGTAAGAAAACAGCCAATGGCTAAAAGCAAAAAAAGATGAAAGAGAGAAAAACAAAGCGAACACAACCTAAAGGAAAGAGAGGAAAGAAATTAGGATTTCAGGACCGTGCGGGATTTATCGTGAATATGTTTCGCGAGATGCCCGAGAAGCGATTTACACTCAAGGCGCTCGCGGCGGCGTCGGGAGGTGCTGATCGTGACGGTCGTAACCTTACAAAACATATACTCGACACCCTGCTCGAGCAGGGTTTTATCGAGGACGAGGGCCGAGGCAAATACCACCTCAGCCGCAGCAAGATGCCTCGCTACGAGGGCGTGGTAGATATGGCGGCTTCGGGGGCGATGTATGTGCAGTGCGAGGAGCTTGGCAGCGACGTATTCGTGCATCAGCGCAACACCCGCAACGCCTTGAATGGCGACAAAGTGGGGGTTATCGTAACCCACACCTCGCGCAACGGTGCAAAGGAGGGCGAGATTGCGAAGGTGTTGGAGCGTTCACCGCGTTGCTATGCAGGACGTGTGGAGATAGCATCAAAGACTATGGCGATTGTCGTTCCCGACTCGCGCAAGATGCCTGTCGATATCGCCATTTCGCTCAGAAAATACCCCAACATCAAGCAAGACGATAAGGTAGCGGTACGCATCACCGATTGGCGCGATGGCGACCGCCTGCCACAGGGCGAGTTGGTTGATATCCTCGGTGCTTCGGGCGATAACGATGCCGAGATGCACGCCATCTTGCTCGAATACAATCTGCCATACAAGTTTGAGGAGCAGGTCGAGAAGGCGGCAAATGCCATAGATGGCCGCATCACCGAGCGCGATATTGCCGAGCGTAGAGATATGCGCCAAGTGCCAACCCTCACGATTGACCCGGCCGACGCAAAGGACTTCGACGATGCACTCTCGATTCAGCCGATTGGCGAGGGGAAATGGGAGGTGGGAGTCCATATTGCCGATGTTACCCACTATGTGCGTCCCGACTCCACAATCGACGACGAGGCGATAGAGCGAGGCACATCGGTCTATCTGGTTGATAGAACAATTCCGATGTTGCCCGAGCGATTGTGCAACGACCTCTGCTCGTTGCGACCTCACGAAGATAAACTCGCCTTTTCGGCCATATTCCACATCGACGAGAAGGGAAAAATCTCGCAGGAGTGGTTTGGTCGCACCGTGATACACTCGGACCGTCGCTTTGCCTACGAGGAGGCACAGGCGGTAATCGAAACCGGTGATGGCGACTTCAAAAATGAGATTCTGACACTCCACAACCTTGCACAGACACTCCGCAAGGAGCGTTTCCGCAAGGGAGCCATAGCATTCTCGCGTCGCGAGGCGAAGTTCCACCTCGACGAAAATGGCAAGCCTACAGGCGTATATTTCAAGGTGCAGAAGGAGGCAAACCAACTTATCGAGGAGTTTATGCTATTGGCAAACCGTCGCGTAGCGGAGTTCTGCGCCAAGGCTCACGGCAAGGAGCGCACAATGATTTTCCGTGTTCACGATGTACCAAACAGCGACAAGTTCGAGCGTTTCCGTTCGTTTATCCTGCGCTTCGGCCACATCTTCAAGTCGCCAATCGACAAGGGCAATGCCGCAGCCAAGGAGCTGAACAAATTGCTCGCATCGATTAAGGGCAAGGCCGAGGAGAATGTCGTTTCGACACTCGCCATACGCTCGATGGCAAAGGCGGTCTACACCACCGACAACATCGGCCACTACGGTTTGGCATTCCCATACTACACCCACTTCACATCGCCAATTCGCCGCTATCCCGATATGATGGTGCATCGCCTGTTGCAACGCTACCTCGACGGCAAGCGTTCGGCCGATAAGGATATGCACGAGTCGCTGTGTGTGCGTTGTTCGGAGCGCGAGGTCATAGCTGCCGAGGCAGAACGCGCATCCATCAAGTACAAGATGGTGGAGTTTATGGCCGACAAGATTGGCGAGGAGTTCGATGGTCACATCTCGGGTATGAGCGAGTGGGGCATATTCGTGGAGTTGGAGGATTCGATTGTCGAGGGAATGATGCTGATGCGCGACATCCCTGGCGACTACTACCAGTTCGACGAGGAGCGTTACGAGGTCTACGGCCACTCAACAGGCAAGGTCTTTACCATTGGCGACAAGGTACGCATTCGCGTAAAGAGTGCCGACCTGCGCCGCAGATTATTAGATTTCGAATTTGTTAAAACATTATAATATGAAGAAGCTTTTAATCGCTCTGTTAGTAATTGTTGCACAGCCCATAGCGACTCAGGCGCAGGAGTATGTTGCGACGTTCAACACCCAGCACCAGTACGATACTCAGTACAAAGAGGCGAAGATGAAGTACGCCTTCGAGAACTACAAGGGCAGCCACAAGTCGTGGCACAAGAAGTTCTACAATGAGTTGGAAAATCTGTTGGGTATTACCGAGTTGAAGGAGCGTTTCAAGGGTTTTGTGCCAAAGGCCGAGCTCCTCAGCACCGAGGATATTGGCTTTGCTACTCGCGAGAGATGGCAGATTTGGACCGAGCCTACAATGATTATCCCTATGGTAATCACTCGTCCGAAGAACTGTAGCGGCAAGATGCCAATCTGCATCACTCCGCAGGGACACAACAGGAACCCTGAGGCCTACTCAGGCGTAATATCGAGTCCGGCAGACAGCATCGCAGTAGCCACGAAGGATGCCGATGTAGCATTGCGTGCGGCGAAGATGGGTTTCATCGCCATCAACCCTACCACACGAGGGTTCGGAAAGACTCGTCATCCCGACGCCATCAGAAAGGATCGCCCACATTCGTGCCAATACTATATGCAGCGTGGTGTTCTCACGGGTCGCAACATCATCGGCGACCGTGTATGGGATGTGATGAAGATTATCGACTGGGCACTCATAAATCTGCCCGTTGATACCAGCCGTATCGTAGTTACAGGCAACTCGGGTGGTGGCACCGTGACGCTCTATGCAGGAGCGATGGATAGACGCATCACTCTCTGCGCACCAAGCTCTTGCTTCTGCTCGTTCGAGGAGAGCATCGGCACAATTCATCACTGCCCTTGCAACCACATTCCATATATTATGGACTTGTGCAATATGGGCGATATAGCAGGATTGGTAGCGCCTCGTAAACTCCTGATTATCAACGGCAACAAGGATAATATTTTCCCTATTGGCCCTGCACGTGAGGAGTACAAGACCGTGAAGGCTGTTTACAAGGCATTTAGCGCAGAGAAGAACTGCGAGATGTACGAGGGCGATGGTCCTCACCGCTACTTCTGGAGCGGTTTCAGCAGCTTCTACAAAAGACACTTCTAGATTTGAGCAATTTGCAGCACATATACGATAAGGCATTGGCGGGTGAGCACCTCACTCGCCAAGAGGCACTACGCCTATGGCACGAAGCGCCTTTGCACCAATTGGCATCCTATGCCGACCTTCTGCGTGCCGAGATGGTTGCCGACCCCAAAGTGGTTACCTGGCAGATAGACCGCAACATTAATACTACGAACGTGTGTGTGTCGGGATGTCGTTTCTGCAACTTCCATTGCAAACCACATCAAACCGATCGCCACTTCATAACCCCCACCGAGGAGTATATACGCAAGACCGAGGAGATGTTTGCGCTCGGTGGCGACCAGCTTCTACTGCAGGGCGGTATGCACCCAAAGCTCGGCATCGAATACTACGAGGAGCTCTTCCGCGCCCTCAAGGAGCACTTCCCTACCCTACGCCTCAATGCCCTCGGAGCACCCGAGGTGGCACATATTGCCAAGATAAGCAAGATTACTACACGCGAGGTGTTGGAACGACTGCACAATGCCGGACTTTCGTCGCTACCTGGGGCCGGAGCCGAGATTCTGGTAGAGCGCGTACGCAAGTTTATCTCACCAGCCAAGCCGAGTGCCGAGGAGTGGATTCGTGTAATGCACGAGGCGCACGAGATGAACATCCCAACCACCGCGACGATGATGTATGGCCACATCGAGACCATCGAGGAGCGCATCGAGCACCTCATTCGTCTGCGCGACCTACAGGCCGAATGTCCCGAAGGAAACTACGGCTTCACGGCATTCATACCGTGGATTTTCCGCTCGGAGGGGACACAGCTCGAGGCTATGGGCTACTCCACTCGATTCTCACCAAACGAGTATCTGCGCTTGATTGCCGTGGCTCGTCTTACGCTGAACAACATCCGCAACATTCAAGCGTCGTGGCTTACCGTAGGCAAGCAGACGGCACAGATGGCACTCCACAGCGGAGCCAACGACATGGGCTCGATAATGATTGAGGAGAATGTAGTCTCGTCGGCTGGCGCACACAACCGCTTCGACCG
>JAZLDJ010000039.1:0-22158 GCA_045614685.1 Alistipes sp.
TGAGGGTAATGTAACATTTAGTGCAACAACAGCAAGCCCATCGTATATTGCCGGAACGATCGGTAAAGTAGGCGATACCTGTAAGCTCACCGATGTAAGCAACAGCGGTGTTGTTAATATCACTAAGGATGCTAAGAATACAGGCGTATCGTATGTTGGTGGTACTATCGGCTATATCGCTAAGAGCTCTACTCTCACTCGCGTATCGAACAATGCAAAAGCAGGTGAGGAGTATGGACTTATCTTCAGCCGCCAGGCATCGAAGACAGGTAGTTCGTGTGACTTGCGTATCGGTGGTGTAGTTGGCCGAATGAGTGGCGTATTGACCACTGCAGAGAGTGTAACCAATAGCGCAGGCATCCACGTTGACGGATATCAGCTTGGTACTTCGGGCTTGAGTATCGGAGGTATCGCAGGTATGCTCAGCAATGATGCTCACGTGCTCGGTGGTCTTGTACAGAATAGCGGTGATATTCTCTATGAGGGTCGTTGCCCTAAATCGAACTTCGGATTTGGCGGTTGTATTGCAACACTCGGTACAAAGGCAAAGTCGTGCGAGAACATCGTCAACACGGGCGATATCATCGTAAAAAAGGCTTATGCGGATAGCTACCCTACCGGCACAGCTAAGAAGAGTATGCAGATTGGTGGCGTTATCTCCTATGTACAGAGCTCCATAGCATTCTCGAATGCACGATGCTACTGCGATATGTATATGGATCAGGTTCCAAGTGTTCGCGAGGTAGAGGGCACTGTCTACACCAACTCTTTCGGTATGATTACCGGTAGCCCTCATATGAGTGCAATTACCAATAGCCACTGCGGCGGTCACGTCTACGACGAGTACGACATCGAGAACGAGGAGTACATCGGCATAACTATCAGCGTGAAGAACTATTTCAACAACATCTGTTCTGTGCCGGTAACTGCCGCCGAGGCGAAGGCTGCAGGCTGTGGCTATATTTCGAGCATCGATGCAACTCCAACATTCCCAGAGGAGTAGCACAATCCCTAAAGAACTATAAGCAGATGCGAGGCTTGCGCCTCGCATCTATTTTTTTGAGAGGTTGTTAGAGGGATTTAGGGAATTTAATGAATTTAGGTACAAAAAGAACTCATCAGAACAACACACAGGGAAATCGTAAATGATGAGATTATTTTTGTGCCAAGCGAGGAGGCGAACCCGCAGCATAGTGAGCTATGTGAGGAGTTCGACTACCGAAGTGCGGTGCAAAAAGAACTCATCAGAACGATTTACCCACTCGGTATTAATGCCTATTTTGACCATTTTTATTGCGGTTTGTTATATTTTCACTATATTTGTCTTCGGAATAATCTGAAATAATTAGATTTTTGGTATGACTAAAGAACTTAAACCGAGAGACCACAATTTACTTTTAAAAGGCTTACGCGTTTATTTTAGATTTGTTAATTCGGGATTATATTTCCGCAAGGAGCACCTTGTTGGCATAGAAAAGGTACCTGTAGATGGTACTCCACTCGTTATTGTATCGAATCACCAGAACTGTCTGAACGACCCATTGTCGGTGGCTATGAACCTCACCGACAGACGTATAAATTTTATTGCTCGCGCAAATGTATTCAAGAACCCTATAGCGGGTAAGTTCCTTCGCAAGATTGGACTCTTGCCAGCATATCGTGCTAGCTTCGATGGAATGGCGGCTGTTAGCAAAAACCGAGAGACCTTCGATGCTGCAGGACAGGCTTTGTGCGACGGCGAGAGCGTGATGCTCTTCCCAGAGGCGGGACACCAGAACAAGCGCTGGCTGGGAACGTTCAAGATTGCTTATCTGAAAATTGCATTCGATGCAGCCGAGAAGTTTAACTTCGAGAGAGATGTAATGATTTTGCCTTCGTGCAACCACTACTCGAACTATTTCCACGCTCGCACCGATATGCTCATTCGTTTTGGCGACCCAATTTCGTTGAAGCCCTACTACGAGGAGTACAAGGCCGAGCCTCGTACTGCAATGTTGAAAATCAACGAGATAGTACGCGAGAGAATTAAGGAGTTGATGCTCCACATCGACGACCTCGACCACTACGAGCAGATTGATTTCCTTCGCGAGACGGGCTATGGTCGCAAGTATGCTATCGAGCACGGATTCAACTTCAACTACCTGCCTTCGCGTCTTCTCTCCGACCAAAAGCTTGTGTCTGAATTGCAGAAAGCAACAGACGAGCACCCAGAGGAGATGGAGAAGGTTTATTCCGACACGGCAGAATATGTCAAGGGGCTAAACAAGTTGCATATTCGCGACTGGCTCTTCATACGCAATCCGAAGTGGCCTGCAGCCGTACTTCGCGGACTCGGTCTGATTGTGTTATTGCCACTCGTTATACTATCGCTTATCCCAACGGGATTGTTATTCATCATCCCTAAGATCTTTATCAAGAAGCTCATCAAGGATCGTATGTTCCACTCATCGTTCTATGTGGGTGTAAGCGTATTCATATCGGTGCCGTTGTGCTTAATTCTACCAATCGTACTCTTGTGGATTTTTGCCAACTTCTGGTGGGCATTGGGCTATATGGTGGCCTTCCCATTCATGTTCGTATTGGTGTGGAACTACATGCGACTATTCCTCAAGTTCAGAGCAATATGCATCTTCATTAAGCGTAGTAACCGCAACACAATCAGCAAGTTGCGCGAACTCCGCAAGAGCATCTTCGAGCGTTTGGACAAAATGGTTGAATAGCAGATGCGCCGAATTGGAGTTATATCTGATACGCACGGCACCTTCGACAAGGTGCTGTGCGATTTTTTGCGCGATGTCGACGAGATTTGGCACGCTGGCGATATAGGCTCGATGGAGTTGGCCGACAAAATAGCCAAGTTCAAACCTCTGCGAGCTGTGTATGGTAACATAGATGGTGGCGACACTCGCTACTCATTTCAGCCTTTTGCACACTTCAAAGTCGAGGGTGTGGAGGTGCTCATGACCCACATCGGAGGCTATCCGCGACACTACTCTCCTCAGGCGTTGCAAAAGATTCAGTCGTGCCGCCCAAAAATCTTCGTTTCGGGACACTCGCACATACTGCGCGTGGAATACGACAAAGTATACGAATTGCTCCACATAAACCCCGGAGCGGCAGGATGTTATGGATTCCATAAAGTCCGCACCGCCCTACGATTCACCATCGATGGCGAGACCATCAAGGATATGGAACTTGGTGAATGGCCGAGAATAGGACACAAATAAAGAGAGCCCTGCGAGGCTCTCTTATTGTTATTGGTAGTCGACCACTATAATTGCTCCAACTTATTGAGGATTGGCGAGAAGTCGGTCCAAGTGTTGGCGAACTCTTCGTACGAGAACTCGGTATGGCCATCCTCGGGCACATCCGAAATAACCTTCACAGCCACGAGAGGCACATTACCACACAACTCGCATGCAATCGCGATTGCTCCTATCTCCATATCGAAAATAGCCTTCTCCACGCCAAAGCGAGCCTTAATCTCTGCTACCGACATTGCATTCACAAACGAATCGCCAGTAAAGACTGTAATATCCTCGTCGCCAGCGAGATTGCGCGGGTCGGTAATCTCTGGAATGAAGCCCTCAGGAATGTCGGCATCGTGATACTGCACACGGTTTGGCACCACAATTTCGCCCTGCTTAAAGCCGAGTGTACCTGCCGCATAACCAATCACAGCAACAAGGTCGTACGGAGTCTCGGCCTGCAACAAATAGCGAGTGAGCGTTGCCGCAGCTGCAGCCTTGCCAATGCCACTATAGGCTACAGTATATCTATTTTTAATTGCCTCGCCCTTGCGCTCGATAGCGATGCGGATATTCTTGTTCTCGCGCTCTGTGGGCGCAACTATAAGTATGTTCTTCATAGTTATTTAGCCATTAGCTCTTTTATTTGATTTGAATCTTTTTCGATTTGCGCTCGCAACTCCTCCACCGAGCCAAACTTCTTCTCGTCGCGAATCTTCTCGAGCAGTTCCACCCTTAGGATCAGACCATAGAGCAAGCCCTTGAAGCCGAAAAGATGAGTCTCGAGCAGACGTTTCGAACCATCGACCGAAGGGCGAAAACCCACGTTGGTCATAGCTACATACTCATCGCCCTCGACATATACCTTCGAGCAGTAGACGCCATTCTCGACCGCCAAATCGTCGGTAATAGCGATGTTGGCAGTCGGGAAGCCCAACCTACGCCCCAACCTATTACCTCCGATGACAACTCCCTCTATGATATACATTTGATTATATTTTCTTGGTTAGTTTGCGCACCAACGATACCTCCGAGAAGAACTCCTTGGCAAAGACACGCAATACAGTATATGATGGCACGGCAATAAGTAATCCTACAATTCCACCTACCGTACCCGCCATAAGTATCACAATAAAGATCTCGAGCGGATGTGCTTGCACCTTCGATGAGTAGATAATCGGCTGAAACACAAAGTCGTCGATACACTTCACTACGCACAACGTTCCAGCAATAACCGAAAGCGTATAGGCTATTGTGCAACCCTCGATTGGCGTGACTATGCCGATGAACATTGCAACCAATCCTCCCACGGCAGGTCCTGCATACGGAATAACGTTGAACAGTCCCATAATCACCGCAATAAAGCAGGCATTTGAGAAGTCCATACCAAAGATGAACAACACCACGGTAATGATAGTTGCAATGATAAGGCTCTCGGTGAGCAGTCCCGTAAAATAGCGAGACAAGAGCAACGATACCTTTTCGATGGCACGATGCACATTCTCGGAGTATTTATCGGGAAATATAGCCGAGACCATCGAGGTGAAGAGTCCATCCTCCTTAAGGAAGAAGAAGGTAATGAAGGTAACCGAGAAGATTGCTATCACAGCCGACAATCCGATGCTCAGCATCGACGACATCATCGAGGCACTCGTGTCGTAGTTCAGCATACTATGCAGCGACGAATCGAGTACTTCGGTAAGCGACGTAGGCGACTCGGGCAGCGCAAATATCTCTGCTACATAACTTTGGAATCTATCCAAGGGCACCTGTATATCCTCCAATGCCATACGAAGATCGAGCGATGCAAGTTCGTGGAGTTTACCTGCCACAAGAGGCACTACCAACGTCAATAATCCGCCGATAACAACCCACAACAGCAACAATGTAATGAGCGCGCCCAACCATCGTGGCACGGGCACCCTCTTGATATTGCATAGGTATCGCACAAGCGGACGACCAATAATAGCCAAGAGTGCCGAGACAAGGATATATACTACCACCTCGCGGAAGCACCAAAGAATGGCACCCACGGCAGCAACTATAGCCAAACCGACCACTCCGCGCAGAAAGGTCTGCACCGACAAGCTACTATTTTGCCCGTTTTCAGACATCGCCTACTCGTTCGAAAACACTATATCTTAGTTCAAATTGCTCTCCTCGGGCAGAGGTGTAACCTCGAGGCTATCCTCCTCAGGTGTATCGAGCGACTCCTCTACTACACCGCCAATACGAGCAATTGGAGTTTGTGTGCCCACAACCTTATCGCCAATCTCTACCAACAACTTAGCGTCCTTTGGCAAAAGTATATCAATACGTGAGCCAAACTTGATAAAGCCGTATACGCTATTCTGCTCTGCCTTGTCACCCACCTTGACATACGATACAATGCGTCGTGCTACGGCACCTGCAATCTGACGGAACAAGATCTCCTTGCCATCCTTAGTCTCGACAACAGTGGTTGTACGCTCGTTATCGGTAGACGACTTTGGATGCCAAGCCACAAGGAATTTACCTGGATGGTACTTGAAATACTTAACGACACCGCCAACAGGGAACCAGTTGATGTGGACATTAGTTACCGACATAAATATCGACACCTGCATAACCTCCTCGCCGCCAAAGTACTCGTCGTCCTTGACAAGCTCGGTGACAACCACTCGGCCATCGCAAGGCGAGAATACAAGATTATCATCGTGAATGCGCACGCGACGTGGATCGCGGAAGAAGGAGATGATAAATCCCCAAAATGCAAGCAACAACACAGCAAGCGTGATGTTCAACCAAAGCATATCCTGCGCCTTCAGCATGAGGTATATAAACAACCACAACGCCAACATTATAGCGCCCGACACTGCAATAATTTTGTAGCCTTCTCTACTAATCTTCATATTATTATACGTTTTAAGGTCTTATAAAAATTCTCCAACAATCAAAAGATATACATACACAAATGGCACCGCCATATACAAGGCGTCGAAACGATCGAGGAAACCGCCGTGTCCCGGTATCATATTTCCCGAATCCTTCACATTCACCTCGCGCTTGAACATAGACTCAACCAAGTCGCCAGCAACACCTGTAAGCGAAGTGATAAGTCCGAGACCACCCCACACCCAAATGTTTCCATCGAAGAGGTGACCATACAACAACGACGCACCAACAGCACCAATCAAGCCGCCAAAGAAACCCTCCCACGACTTTTTAGGCGAGATGCGCTCACACAAGCGATGCTTGCCAATCGACACTCCAACCAAGTAGGCAAAGACGTCATTTATCCAAATAATCGAGATGAATGCCAACATAACCATCGGCGACCAGATGTCGGTCAACATCTGTGGAATGAAGAGCACAAATGCCATAGGCATAGCCACATAGATTACACCCATAAGCGTTGTCGCGATATTGGCAATCGGAGTGGTGCTCTTACGCCACAACTCGCAGATAAACGCCGAAGAGACAATCAATATAAAGTAGAGCAACAACGCTGGGATGAGATCACCTACCGCAGATTTGCCTATACCAAGAATAAAGACCGTAAAAAAGAGTCCAAACAGAGCTAATGATGCGGCTAGGCCAAGAAACCTCATAGGCTTAACTCCACCCTTCTCGCAAAGACGATAGAACTCCACCAAGCCTCCGAGCATGATCACTGCAAAGAGCGCGCCGGCACTCCACTTCGACCACATCAATGCCCCAACCACAACGAGCAGCAATACCGCACCGCTGATTGTTCGCACCAACAAATCTTTTAACTTTTTATTCTCCATAAGGTTAGTTTATTTTAATTGATAATTTATCTTCGGCAGAAGTTTCACGTTTGCCAAAGATACGCTCAACGTCCTCGGTGAATACGACCTCCTTCTCGAGGAGCAGCTCGGCCAACTGAACAAGACCCTCGCGATGCTCATCAATCACATCCTCAGCCATCTTGCGAGCCTTGGCAATCAGGGCGCGTACCTCGTCGTCAATCTGCTGAGCAGTGCGCTCCGAGTATGGCTTGGTGAAGGCCATATCGCTCTGACCTGTAGAGTCGTAGTAGCTCATCGAGCCAACCTCATCGCTCATACCATAGTATGCCACCATAGCGTAGCACATCTTTGTCACGCGCTCCAAGTCGTTCAATGCGCCAGTCGAGAGGTGACCAAAGAACTTCTCCTCGGAGATGCGGCCCGCCAGCAACGACGCCAACTCGTCCAACATCTGCTCGCGAGTGGTGATATGACGCTCCTCAGGAAGATACCACGCTGCGCCCAACGCCTTACCGCGAGGAATGATTGTAACCTTGATAAGCGGATTGGCATGCTTCAACAACCAACTAACGGTGGCGTGACCCGCCTCGTGGTAAGCAATAGTCTTCTTCTCTTGCGGAGTGATAGCCTTGTTCTTGCGCTCCAAACCTCCAACAATTCTGTCGATAGCAGAGAGGAAGTCCTCTCGGCTTACGCAGCTCTTATTGTGACGAGCAGCTATCAAGGCCGCCTCGTTACATACATTAGCAATGTCTGCACCCGAGAAACCAGGAGTCTGCTTTGCCAAGAACTCGCGGTCTAAATCCTTATCTAGCTTCAACTTGCGAAGATGCACATCGAAAATCTCTCTACGCTCGTGCACCTCAGGCAATCCCACCTCGATTTGACGGTCGAAACGACCTGCTCGCATCAACGCCTTATCCAAGATGTCGGCACGGTTTGTTGCCGCCAAGATGATCACACCCGAGTTTGTCTGGAAGCCATCCATCTCGGTAAGCAACTGGTTGAGTGTGTTTTCACGCTCGTCGTTACCCGAGAAACCAGCATTCTTGCCACGCGCACGACCGATTGCATCAATCTCGTCGATAAAGACAATGCACGGAGCCTTCTTCTTTGCCTGCTCGAACAAATCGCGAACACGCGAAGCACCCACGCCGACAAACATCTCCACAAAGTCCGAACCCGAAATCGAGAGGAACGGAACATTCGCCTCGCCCGCTACAGCCTTCGCCAAAAGGGTCTTACCTGTTCCCGGAGGGCCTACCAAGAGTGCACCCTTCGGAATCTTCGCTCCGAGTTCACGATACTTGTCGGCATTCTTCAAGAAGTCGACAATCTCCATAATCTCGACCTTTGCCTCCTCCAAACCGGCTACATCCTTGAATGTAACGCGCTTGTTAGGGTCGCTCTGATCAAACTCCTGTGCACGCGCCTTGCCTACATTCATAATGCCGCCTCCGTTGGCACCGCCACCGCGCATACCGCGCATAATGAGGAACCACACAGCAATCATAATAACCCAAGGGAGCAAACCCACGAACCACGAGTCGAACCACGACTCCTCGTTCTCGTACTTCACATTCACCTTGTGGCCACTAGCCTCCTCGGTCAATTTCAAATCCTCCTTAAAGGTCTCAACCGAGCCGATATTGAAATAGAACTGATAACCCGTCTTTGGCAACTCGCGGTACGTAACATCTACACCACGCAACGAGTCAATCTTACTCTCCTTGATTGAGACGCGCGCCTCATCGCGATTTATAACGGTGATATGGTCCACATCGCCGTGTGCGACCATCTGCTCCACCTTGCTCCAATCGGACTGCACAGGTTCCGACTCGTTGCCATTGAACAACCAGTATCCGATTATACCTATTAATAGCATGCCCCAAAACCACATAATATTGGGGCGAAATCCTCTTCTATTTGGCTTTAATTCCGACATAAAAAGTTTCCTAATTAGACATAATTACTCTTCGCTCTCGTAACGTACAATCGGAGCATCGGCCCACAACTCCTCCAAACGATAGTAGTCGCGCAAGTCGCTTTGGAAGATATGCACAATAACATCTACATAGTCGAGTGCCACCCACAAGCCAGTCTGCTTACCCTCGACACGCCAAGGAGTCTCCTTCAACACCTCGTAGACCTTCTCCTCGATACCATCGGCGATAGCCGCTACCTGAGTAGTAGAGTCGGCATTACACACCACAAAGTGCGAACAAATTGCACCGTCAAAGCCAGTCAAATCGAGCGAAACGATATTCTTACCTTTCTTATCTGCAATACCTTCAACGATAGTTTCAATCAACTTTTCCATATTCTATTTTATACGCTATATTAGACAATATATAATTAATTGAGCAAATATAGTAAAAAAATCTGAGACTAGGAAATCGGCAAGTGAAAACTTTTAATAAAATTAAAAGGTGTCAGATTTTCGTCAGCATTCGACCCTATTGCAACAAAAAAAGTCAAGCGACTTGCTTGACTCTTGCCCGTGCGATTAGCGACGCTCGATTCGCGACTTTTTTCGCCTAATCTCCACCCCACTTTCGATGGAGCCCATATAGCGCATAACACCGCGAGGCGTAACCAAAGCGAGTCGCGTCTGACCCGTTATATTCGAGAGGAAAATCTCCGCATACCACCGCTCTACGCCATTCATAAACGAGAAGGTGATGCGCCAATTTCCATCGCTGAGATTCGCCGTATAGCCCTCAACAAACGAGTCGAGATTGACCGTATCAATCACATAGGAGGTAAACTCTACGGGGAGATGCAAAATCAGCTTATCGCCCTCGACGGCAGCGAATAGATAGTAGGCAAATACCGAGCGTGTATTCCCAGTTACAACATTCTGCATTGTAATGGGTCGAAAGATGTAGTTGCGTGAACGTACAATTCCATCGATTTCGGCCGCATAGGCGTCCCTACGCGCCTGACGCTCGGATTTTGCCTTCGACATTGACGGGTCTGTCTCGCCGACCTCGGCACGTGCAACGACGCTCGCCGCGAGCATCGCCACAAAGAGTAACATACGCACCATTAGTTCTGCCCCACAATTCCGCCAATATATTGAACATCAGGATACCAAGGCGACGCGATAGTGAGTGTAGCACTACCCGACGCAGTGTAGATTTCGAGCGAGAAATCGTAGTTCGAGCCCGAGTATAACGTAGAGGAAAATGTGACGAGCCAACCCTCCTGAGTCTGCTCGGTAACGTAGCGTTTAACCGAAGGCATCGTATAGTTCAGCATCACCGTATAGTAGGGCGGCGTCACCCCTTTAATATAGGGTAAAAACAGATCTACCTCGCTTCCCCATATGCTCAACTCGAAGTTTACATTATTGAGCATACGCATCTGACCTGCAGGCTGTTGCTGCATCGACTGTGGGACGAATTGGAAGTTACGCGCCAAGACAATCGAGTCGATATATTTTTCGTACTCGGCCTGACGTTGTGCACGTCTTTTTTCGCGCTCGAGATGGCGTTGTTCGCGCTGCTGTTCGCGCTCAACAGATTTTTTGTTCGTAGCCCGCGTATAGCCTATCACACACATTGCGACAGCAACTATTGCGGAGGCAAGAATTAAGATTTTGCGTCTCATAGGTTGTAAGTTTTATCCACCTACAACCCAAGGCAAATATCGTGCAAGAAAAAGGTCGGCATTGCTGCCGACCCTATCTACTACGCTTTTTGCGGTTGATGTTTATACCTAAATACTATTGCAAATAGCACTGCAACAACAAGCGCATATCCCGCGAAGATATACCATGAATCTGGCCATGCCCACTTATCGACAACCCATCCTGCAATATACGAGCCCACAAATGCGCCGAAGCCATTGGTCATAATCATAAACACGCCCTGCGCACTTGCACGAATCTCTGGAGCAGTCTCATTATCGACATAGAGCGAGCCTGAGATATTGAAGAAGTCAAATGCCACGCCGTAGACAATCATCGAGAGGATAAACATCCAGACGCCTGCACCCGGGTCGCCTGCGCCGAGCAAACCGAAACGCAATACCCACGCAAACATCGATATAAGCATCACATTCTTAATACCTAACTTCTTCAAGCAGAACGGAATCAAGAGAATACACAAGGTCTCCGAAATCTGCGACAACGAAATGAGGATTGTAGAGTGCTTAACAAAGAACGACTCCTTGAACGCTTCTACACCAGCAAAGCTTGCGATATAACCATCAGCAAAAGCGTTTGTAATCTGCAACGACATACCGAGCATCATCGAGAAGAGGAAGAAAATAGCCATCTTCTTCTCCTTGAACAACGAGAATGCACGCAAACCGAGAGTGTCGATCCACGACTTCGCCTTCACATTGCGATTTACCTCGCACGAAGGCAAGGTCAAGCAGTAAAGACCCAAAACGATACCGAGTATTGCCGAGAAATCAAGCTGGAAGGCGGTATCCTTCCAACCTGTCAAGTCGACGATCCACATTGCGCAGATAAAACCTACCGTACCCCATACACGAATAGGCGGAAATGCCTTTACGGTGTCGAGGTTTGCCTTATTGAGGGCGTTGTAAGCCACAGTATTGCTCAATGCGATAGTCGGCATATAGAACATTACACTCAACAACACCGCAGGATAGAGTGTTTCGTAGCTTGTTTGGTACGAGGCGAAAATCATAAGCAAACCTGCTATGATATGCGAGATACCCAACAGACGCTGTGCCTGCACCCAACGGTCGGCAATAACACCCATAACGATAGGCATAAAGAGCGAAGCGATACCCATTGTTGCGTAGAAGCTACCTATCTGGCCACCCTCGAATTGAAGTTTCTCGCCCAAATAGGTACCCAACGAAATTAGCCACGAACCCCAAACTGCGTACTGCAGGAAGTTCATCACTATAAGACGAAATTTTATATTTTTCATCAAATATTAAGAATTAAAATTTATTCCCCAACATTAATTAAATCTTCACCTTCTTCATAGACTTGCGGCTCTTCTCGGCCATAAAGCCCATTACGTGACTCTCGATAGATACATCAATCGTGCTAGAAAGTAACTTCTCGTCGCCAGCCGACACTGCACGCACAAAGTCGCGAGCAAGCAAGTGGTCGCCACCACCGTGGCCCGAACCCTTATACTCAGCAACCTCGCTCACCTTCTGATCCCATACGCTCTTGTGTCCCGAACGGAAATCGTAGAATGTAAATGTCTTCATATCGCCCTCGATAAAGCCCTTTGTACCCATGATACGAGTACGACGGCCACCCCAAGGGGTGAAGGCATCCATTGTGAACGATGCGGTGATATCGCCCTCGAACTTCATAATTGCCACATAGTGGTCGCACTGGTCGTTATTGCAACGGAAGACGCAGCGGCCGTAGTTTGTAGTCTTGAGTTTCTCGCGAATGAGTGCAGGATCCTTACGCGGAAGGTCAAACACTCCGAGGTGACGCTTGCGGCGCTCGTAGATATCGATAGCCGAATATGGACACTCCGACTCGTGCGGACAACCATCGGTACAACGTTCTGGTGCACCCTTTGGCGCATTCTCAGGACGGAAGAGATGCAACGATCCCTCCGCTGCAATAGTCTGGCAAGGCCTGCCAATCAACCAACGCAAGATATCGAGGTCGTGGCACGACTTAGCCAAGATAATAGGCGTAGTCTTGTCTGCCAAAGGCCAATTGCCTCGCACATACGAGTGTGCCATATGAGCGTACTGGATAGGCTCCATATGCTGAATGCTTACGATATCGCCAATAGCACCCGAATCCAAAACCTGCTTCAATGCAACGAAGTATGGAGCATAGCGCAACACGTGACATACGGCAACAATACGATCGTACTTACGCGCCTGCTTCAAGATATCGCGGCACTCCTTCTCGGTTGGTGCCACAGGCTTCTCGAGCAATACGTGATAGCCCAATGCAAGAGCCTTCATACAAGGCTCGTAGTGAAGATTATCGGGCGTAGAGATAACTACAGCATCGGCCAACTTCGGACGCGAAAGAGCATCGTTGAAGTGCGCGAACTGTTTCTCCTTTGGAATGCCGTGCTTCTTGGCCATTGCGCTACGACGATTTGGATTCAAATCGGCAACACCCACCACCTTCATCGACTTAGGGAACTTCTCGGCATAACGAGCGTATGTTCTACCACGACTACCCGCACCAATCACCATTACGGTTACAGGCTTGTCGAGCTTCGCATCCATCTCCGGCATCTTGGTCTTGATTTTATCCTCAGAGGCAATATCCGGAATTTCGCCCTCGCTGAGAGCCATCATTGCATTGGCCTTAGAGTCGAGATTCAGAACCATCGCTCCTGCGACCATCAAACCCATTCGTTTGAAAAATTCTTTTCTGTCCATAGTATAATTAGTTTTAAGTTTTTTTGCATCTATACTATTGTCGTTTCACAGAGACAAACTGCGCTAAATCGGCCACAACAGACCAAAATTAGCACTACAAAGATAGTGTAATATTTTGATTTTAATCAAAAAAATCCTTTATTTCTCAAAAATTACAAGGTGAAGACTCTGAGCACCAAGTTTATCACCGAACGCCACACTATCCTTGTCGGGGGCGCAGACTTCTGTCGCCTTATAGCCCTTATATGCGACATCGTAAGTAATCTCCTCGTCAGACATATTCCAAACCAGAACACCCAATTTGCTACCATCGTGAGTCATCCACGCATTTGCCATAACATATTGCGACGATGCGTTGAGTTCTACTCCATTGCCTGCGAGATATCTACCCTGCTTCATCAACTCTGCGTGCTTCTGCTGAAAATCAAGCGCCTGCTTGTAATACTTTACCGAAGCAACAGGATCACCCGCCTCCTCCATCTTACGGATGATTTTAGATGACGATACGGTACGCACATTTACATAGTCCTCAATGGTCGGCACCTTGTTATGGAGAATATATTCACGGTCTGCTGCATAGCGCAATTCCAACTCGTTACGGAAGCCGAACGAGAGATTATAGTTCATACTGAAACGACTATTCGATGGCGATGTCATACGCATAGTCATTATATTCTCAGGGAAGGTATAGTGGAACATCTCCGTAAAGTATTGCACTGCACCCTTGTCGTCAAAGCGCAACTTCATATCCTCACACATAGGCACATTGGCACCTCGACAGTAGCCGTGGAACATACCTACAGAGTTGAGTTCATAGTCAGCCAAGCCTTCGGTCATAACCACGAAGTCGGGGTTAATCTTCGACATTTCGCGCTGGACATACCCCATATTATCAAGGCGATCAGCCTCGTAGACAATCTTCGGCACGCGGTGGCCGTGATCGGGGCTGTAGCAATAGGTCGGCTTAAACACAGCGAGCTGGTCATAGAGAATACCATCGGCTCCGAGCTCGTTTGCCTCCTTTGCCAGGCTAAGCATCTTCTCGCGCCAGATGTTACAGCTGTGGCACGCAAGACCAAAGTGACGAGCTGGTGCGCTATCGTACTTATGATAGGTTTGCTGCCACATCTTGCCATCACGCTGGCGCACGGTGATAACCCTACCCGTATCGGGCCAATACTGCGGTGTTTCGTTCATATCGAGGAGCTGACCGTTGGTATACAACACCACACGCTTGCCCTTCGCCTTCGCCTCGGCAATACCCTTCTTAATAGCCCTCTCGCCACCCATCTTCGGATCAGGGCGATAGTCCGGATAGAAGCGGTCGTGACCGCCAATACCTCGACCAAAAAGGCCAAGAATATCAATTCCGCGCTTCTCGGCTGCATCGGCCAATATACCTCCAATCTCCTCATAAGGGATGACAACCTCGTCATTCTGCTGCTTCAGAATCGCCAACAACCAGCCCGAGCAGTTTTTAATCCACTCGGGGCGCTCGGCGATGGCACGATGAGCCAAGAACCACTCTCGATATGTATCGGCGCATTGGTACCACTCGCCCTTATATGGTTTGAATACGGTAGGCGCAACCTCGACCTTCTCACCAGGAAAACACTCCAACATATAACGGAACCCCAGCTGCACATCCCAAGTCAACGGGTTGAGCGAGATATTCATATACTTGTAGGAGAAGCGGCTGTCGTGGCTTGCAAAATATATACCACCCTCTTTACTCTGCAGTGCGCCCCACTGCATTGTGCAATGCTCACTCGGATAAGCAACCTGAAACTCGAAACACTCCTTCTCCTTATTCCAACACCAACGGAACTTTTTAGCAAGCAACTTCTGCGGATCCTCCCCGCGCTTGATAGCTTCGTATATCTCCAACGAGCTCTTCACAGAGATACGAAAACCTGTGCCGAGTGGCACCAGTAAAGCATCCTCGATATCGGCTTTTATATTCGTAAGTGGAGTCATCTCGAACGAGCGCACCATCCAACCCTCCTCGTTGTTGGCAATGACCGGAAGAATCTCCAAACCGCCATCGTAACTCTGCGACTTGGCATAAGTGATGGTCAGATCGATATCGCGCCCTCCGACATTTTCGTAGTGCAAAGCATCTCCCTTGCGTACAGCAGCAGATGTCGCATCCGATTTTTTGATAATCACCTGCTCGGCAGGATTCGCCAACGACTCGATAACCATAACCCACTCAGCATTCTCGTCGATATGATCCGCAAAGGGCGACGCTGTGCACGACATTACCAACATCATAAAATTGGCAACCAGAATGGCTAATACTCTTTTCGTTTTCATAATGTACCTTAAGTTTCTTTCTGTATTTTATTAAGTTACGTTACTTAACTACGCAAAGTTAAAGAAATTATATCAACTCTCAAAACTTTTTAGATCACATCATAGTTTCGGTTTGTACCCCAAAAAAGAGTGCAACAGGAGCATATATGAGAAAAATTGACATTGAAATAAAAAATTTTCGAGAAAATATTTGCGATAATAAAAAAAAGTCGTACATTTGCACTCGCAAAACGAAACATTGGGCTATGGTGTAATGGTAACACTACAGATTCTGGTCCTGTCATTCTAGGTTCGAATCCTGGTAGCCCAACTCAAACGAAATGCAATGACCTCTGCAATGCAGAGGTTTTTTATTGGTAAACGGCCCACTCAAAAGATATTTTGAAGTGGGTTGTTTGCTAATAAATAAGAGCGTGCAACGGTCGTGATTGCATTTCGCTTGCAAATGTTCGCGACGCCCCAGGAAAGGCGTTAAGCGTAGCAGACCCAAGGTCTGCGAAGTAGCCAAGCGCTCCATTAAATAAACGACTTCGATGAGTCGTCTTTTTTTGTTGGAATGTACTCTTCTTTTACTAACTTTGTAGTGTCGAAAAAAGAACTACCATGAAAAGACTCTTTTTCCTATCTACGATAATATCGTTATTTACAGCCCTTGCTTGCACACAGCAGACTACAAAGGTGGATTCATTGGCTCCGCAAAGAGTGGGCTGGGATGAGTATATGCCTGCACTCTATGGAGATGTAGATAGCATAGTAATCACCGAAGTCACCACATCGGAGATTGGCAGCAGAGAGATCTACAAGTTCAACGCCAAAGGCGATGTTGCGGAGCATGCGCTCTATTATTGCGTCGATAGCAATGACAAACAAAGCTATGAATTAGAACGTAAGACCTGCTACAGATACAACTCGGATGGACTTTTGGAGAGCCTAGACCGATACTACGAGCCGGGGACCCTAAGCTACTCTACTCGATATAGCTACGACACCAATGGACACCTAATCGAAGAGAGTGAACACGACGACCACCAGCAGGGAGTGTTGAGACGCCACAAATACGACTCCGCTGGCAACAAAATCGAGACACAATATTTCAACCGCAACAACACTCTGCTAGAGATGGTTACACGCTACAAATACGACAATCGAGGAGTCCTCACCGAGGAGATATGCCACGATATCGTTGAAAATAGTGCAACAATGGAATATGGCATACGTTATAAATATGACTCGCGAGGAAATCAAATTGAAAAAGAGTGGTTCCGCGGTAACGAAATATCATCGCGAGATTGCTATGCCTACGACCAAAACAACAATCTCACCGAGCACACTTGGTACGACTGCTCAACTGGAGACTTGGGTTATAGAGAGACATATAAATATAGCGACAATCGCTTAATCGAAAAGTGCATTATCTATAAAAACGTTAGTTGCTCCACCACTTACCAATACGATTCACAAGGCAATGTGATAGAGCGAGTTAAGTGCGACACATACCCCGACAAAGATATATCACACTATCATACCGCCAAGTACGAGATTATATATCGCAAATAACCTCAATCAGCAGATTATGAAACAGACTTTTTTAGCCGTCGCCACCCTACTACTCTTAGCGTCGTGCGGAGGCGGAGCACCCCAAAGCGACAACACAAAAGCGCCCAAGAGGCAAGGCTGGTACGAGGATATTCCACTATATGGCGATGTAGAGAGGGTTTGCGCATCGACATACATCGAGGCGACCTTTGAGGATAAATCCACGGCCTCGAATTTCGAAAGCAAATATTGTTACACCTTCAACGAGCGTGGCGACGTGGCCGAGAGGGTTGAATATTGCGATATGGGCAACTCCGCCACCATAGAGCAGTCGCAGATACGATGCCAATACATCTACGACGAGGCTGGCCGAATGGTCGAAGAGAGATGGCACGACAAATTCGACAACTTGGATTGGAAAGGCATATACAAATACTCCCCACAAGGCGTTCTAATCGAAGAAATTAGCTACAGGAATGGCGACTCACTTCAAGATCGCACGCTCTACAAATACGACGCACAAGGCAAGAAGACAACAGCTGAGCACTACAACGCCGAAGGTATTTTGCAATGGACAACACGCTACAAATACGACACCAACGGACTACTCATCGAAGAGGCAGCCATCTTGACCGATGGCACAATAGACCACACCGCCCACTACGCCTACGATGCGAAAGGCAACCTCATCGAGAGGTCGGATATGAGAGAAGAGAAGAGTGACGAGATTTGTGAACGCAAGTTCGACTCGAAGGGCAACATCGTCGAGGAGTTCTACTACACCAAGGGCGACAATAGTTGCGGCAGACGAGTAAAGTACGAAATTACATATCGCAAGTGACAAAAGAGAGGTAGAGTTCAACGCTCTACCTCTTTTTATTCAATATATCAAAACGATAATTCACACCCACACGCAGTTGATGATATGGCCAATCGATAAAGCCCACCTGATGACCGAGGCAAACAGATAGCGCCCCTATATGGTAGGACAAGTTCGTTTTGAGAGTCATTGGTCGGTCGCCATCATTTTCCCATCCCGCATATCCTCCAAAAGCGGTATCTACAGAGAAGTTCTTATAGCGATAGGCCACCTTTGCACCATACATCACCGCGTCGTCCTGACGGCCATTATCGGTCTGCCAGCATAGAAAACCCGTGGTTGCCACCAAGCGGAGTGTGTGGTCCCTGCCACCAAAGCCGAATTCTCGACCTACAGCCACATCGAAGAAGTAGCCTGGAGCATCGTAGCAACGCCCCTTAGCAAACTGGTTTGCCGAGGCGGTCTTGAGTGCTGCACGCAGAGCCACATCAACGTGGCGGCGCTCCTGCGAGAGTATCTGCACATCGGTCGAGAGGTAGAGGTCGCCTATCTCGAATCCTTGCAACGCCTCATCGTATGGCAACCTACGAAACGCATTGATCTCGCTCGAGGTGTAGAAATACTCGCAAAGCGGCATCCACACCGTTAGGTTGACCTTTGGAGTGAATACAGGTATAGTTAGTTTCGCAAACAAATCGCCCGTAACATCGTCGGCCACGCGTCCTGTGGTTGTTCCAAGGAAACAATCGCCATAGACATCCAATTTAAGTTCCGCCGAAGTCCTTCCATCCAACATATCGGGCACAGGAAAGGCATTCGGACCAAAATAGGCAGGGGCTATCTTGGTAGGGATATCGTAATCGGGATTGACGATTATGGTTTGAGCACCAGCAAAAGTTGTCGATAGCATAGCTACCGACAACAATAGATGTTTCAAACCACTCGCCATCATACCCTACTCCACGCGTGTTGTAACGCTAAAGTACTCCTTGCCGAACTCATCGATAGCCGTGATGCGAATCTCGGCGCTCTTGCTCTGCGGTTTATACTCGACAAAGTGGTCGGTATTGAGCGTGTTCAAGAAACGGAACTTCTTGATGCCGTTGCCCGTAGCCTCGCGCATCTCGGCATAGAGAGGATCCTTCTTGCGAACGATACGCAACTGCGGATTTGCCACCTTCGAGCCATTTTCGTAGACCTCGAAACGCCAATTCGAGTGCCAATCCCACACGTTGAGACGTATTACACTCTCGCCATTCTCGTTGAGCTGCGCCTTGTTGTAGAGGCGATACTTCTGCTCGGTGCGGTCGGTGAAGTTGACACTCTCGCGCGAGGTGAGTCTTCCGCCCTCGAAGTCGTAGCGATAGAATGTTGCAGGTGCACCATCGGCACACAACGGGTAGTACCACCACGAGCCCGACACTGATGTATGGAGATACTCTGTTGTATTCTCGAAGTTGGCAACAGTAGCGGTCTCTGCATGGTGATTGTGACCTGTAAGGATGGTCATAGGCAACTTGAAAGGGGCATAGGCCTTGAGAATCTCGTCGGCATTGTACTTCGACACGCCACCATTGCGACGACGATACGACGGACAGTGCCAAGCAAAGACCACCTGCTTGGTCTCCTTAGGCATATACTTTGCATCGAGGGCTACCCAATCAATCTGGTCCTGCGTAAAACGCACCTCGTAGTTGCGGTCACGGCCCTTCGATTTGTGGTTGCAATATTTGATATTGTCGAGAACTACATAGTGCACATTACCAATATTGAACGAATAGTATGTAGGGCCAAATACGCGCATATACTCCAACTCGGCTGTGGTATCGTCGTCATCGAAGATGTCGCGAGCCTTCATATCGTGCTCGTGGTTACCCATAACATTGAAGGTCTGGATAGGCATACCACTGCGCTCGCAAACACTCACAAAATTGTCCAAAGTGCCACCATAGCGTTTCCAGTGCGACTCGTTGCTAACGTCGCCCAAGTTCAAGCCATAGACCTTTGTTCCGGCTGGCATCTTGGCAACATAGTCGCGCAAGGTAGCCATATATGTACGAGCAAATGTCACCGAATCAATCTCGCCAACAGGGTTGCTCAAAGGCATCTTGCGAATCGGCTCTTTGGTGGTCATGCAACGATTACGCACGTGTATATCGGCCGAGACAATCAGATGATAGTTCGACTGGTCGGCTGCCTTCAATGCAAAATCGTAGGATTTAACGCCCGACTTTAGCGGACGATAGAACTCGGGCAAGAAGCCTCGAGTCGAAGGCACCTCGTAGCCCGAAGGCACCGAGATAAAGACAAAGTGCGAGTGCTCCTTGTCGACACGCAACTTGTATTGTCCATTTTTGTTGGTTGTAGTGGCGGAGATACCATCCGATACCATCACGCCAGCAATGCCCTGTCCGTCGCAGGTCACTCGACCGCGAACAGTAGCAGCTTCTGCTCCCACCGAGAGAAGAAGCACTAATATAAATAGGTATAATCGTTTCATAGCGACACAAATATACAAAATAAAGTTGAAATATATACCTATATAAAACAAATACTTTTGTATCTTTGTCCTTCGATATGCGTAAACTACTCGCCATAACGCTTGTGCTACTCGGAGCCTTTGGTCTCGGAGTGTGGAATGTTGCATCCGAAATGGAGCGCAATAGCACCATTGTGCAAAGCGAGGTAAAAGACCTTCATCGCGAGCAGTTGGAGTGTTGTCAGCAATACAACCACGATGCCGAGCGAACATCCTCGATTGTGGTGCCAACGGCCCGTACCGTAACAAGCGTATCACGTCATGGACAGCAACGAACATTCAGCTTTGCCACAGTAGAGCGAGTTATCGCCTCGGCAAACTATCCTACAGATACATTCATCCACCGCTTGAGCAACACGCCACGCAGCGTGGATTTCTATCTATATATGTTTTGTCAATTACGTCTGTGATGCGAAGCGGTGTCACGCCGCCTTTCGCCCATAAAATTCACAGACACAAAGTAAGTAACAAAATAAAACATATAAAAATGGATATTAAAGATTTTAACGAGGCTCTCTACGCCTCGTCTAATGGCGTTGTCGTGGAGCGCCGTAAGAACATTATTCTCCCACTTATTGTACTCTTGGCAGGCGTTGGCCTCCTCATCTCGAACTGCTTCATCAACAACGGAGCCGACGAGAACAACCTCAAGTCGACACTCGTTCTAGCGGGCGGCATCGTCACACTCATAGGCGTGATTTTGTGTGGCATTCGCCTATTTGGCACAGGTGCACCTTACCACACTAAAGACAGATGCTTCCTCGTTCGCAAGCAGTACTCTTTCGACCGCGAGCAGCGCAGTGCGGTAATCAAGGCTGTAGAGGCGTGCGACAAGCTCGCACTCGACAGCCTCGAGGAGAGCGAGATTGCAGGTATCACAGTATTGTGTTACTACTCTCCGCACAGCAAATATTGCACAATGCAAGCCTTTGCCTACGAGGATTTTGCCTACAATAGCATAACCACACTCAAAATAAAGTAATTGAGCAAAGTTGGGTATGGAGAGTTGAGAGATTCTCAACTCTCTTTTTTTTTTGTTTTAAGAAGGGTAATAAAGGCTAGTAAGGATTATTAAAAGACAAAGTCTTTCTTTTAACATAAGTCCCCCTCCTGTGAGGGGGGATTTAGGGGGGGGGATGGGTAACACACGGAGCATAAAAAAATGGGCTGTAAAAACAGCCCATTTTTTTATGCTCCGAAGTTATCGTAAAGGATATTCTCCGGTGGAACGCCGAGAGAGTCAAGAAGCTTCTCTACTGCGCCGACCATCATTGGAGGTCCGCACATAAGGTAGATACATCCCTCTGGATCCTCGTGGTTCTTGAGGTAGTTCTCGAAGAGAACGTTGTGCACGAAGCCTACCTTGTAGTCTACACCTGCTGCATCAGCCTCTGGATCTGGACGGTCGAGAGCAAGGTTAAACTTGAAGTTAGGGAACTCGCGCTCGATCTCTGCGTAATCCTCCAAATAGAATGCCTCCTTGAGTGAACGAGCTCCGTACCAGAAGGTTACAGGGCGCTTAGTCTTCTCGGTCTTAAAGAGGTGCATAATGTGCGAACGCATAGGCGCCATACCTGCACCACCACCGAT
>JAZLDJ010000040.1:0-3153 GCA_045614685.1 Alistipes sp.
GATGTATGCAACCATCAAGAGCGACGAGACAAAGCCTCTCGTTGCTGGCAAGGTGCGTGAGTTCTCGAACTCTATCACCTACGCAGCTACCGACGCAGTATTTGTAGTGAAGGATGTGGCATCGCTCAAGGCATTTGCCGAGCAGGCAGCAACCTTGGCGAAGGATGTATTGCTTGTTGCCGATGTCGATATGACTGGCGAGGCGTGGACTCCAATCGAGGGTTATGCGAAGAAGATTAATGGTAACGGTTACGCCATCAAGGGTTTGACCGCACCACTCTTTGGTGTTACAAACGCATCTATCAAGGGCTTGCACCTTCGTGATGTGAATATCAACGAGACCGTAACTCCTAATGTGGGTGCTTTTGCCCGCAAGATCACAGCAAGTGCATCCATCGCCCCGGCTATCGAGAACTGCTCGGTGAGCGGAAAGATCACGGTGAATTGCGCGAACTACACCTACAAAGAAGAGGCGCAGTACCACGAGTTTACCGTTGGATCTCTTGTAGGAACACTCTTCGGAGTGAATGTCAACAACTGCTCGAGTAGCGCCGAGATAGATATTGTGCAGTGCGTGAAGCAGGGCACAACAAAGGAGATTCGCCCAGCGATAGGTGGTGTTTTTGGTGCTGTTACCGTATTCAGCAATGATGGCGCAAAAGTCTACTCGAATGTGTCTCACTGCAGCAACTCGGGTGACATCAAGATTGCAAATGGCACATACAATGGCACAACCGACTATGTTTACGTCTCGACTGGTGGTGTCATAGGCATCACCTTCAAGGATAATCTCGCAGGCAAGTACGAGTATCTCGACAATAGCGGTGATATCACCATCGATGCCAACTTTACAAGATACGAGACCCGTGTTGGTGGCGTAATCGGTTGGGCATACAGCGAGGATTTGGCACATTTGCGAAATAGCGGAACTTTGAAATACAATAGCGGTCAGTTCCACTATCTACATATGGGTGGTATTGTTGGATATGGCGGTTCGGCTGCTCCAATAATCGACGCTATCAACACGGGCGATGTAATCGTCAATGAGGAGGTAGTACAGCGCACTTCGTTGGTTGTGGGCGGTATCGTAGGCTACCACCAGGAGGACTCAGCTGCTGCGGCTACCAAGGATAATGATGTGATCAAGGATTCGATCAACGAGGGCACTATCTCTGTAGGAGGAAATATCCCTGTAAACACAGCCAATTGCTACTTCCGTGTTGGCGGTATTTGCGGATGGAGTCAGAACGCAGTGATAAACGCCACCAACAAGGGTGCTATCAATATCAGCGGCTCGTTGTACAATGCCCACACCAACGCCCACTCGATTGCAGTGGGAGGTATCGTAGGATACCACACCGTAACGGGCTCAACAAATACAACTAACGAGGGCGATATCACCTCGACTGCAAATGTTGGATATGCACAGGATGACGATGGCGACAACTGCCGTATGTGGATTGGCGGTGTAGATGGCTACTCGGCAAGCGCAAGCACCGAAGCACGCAACAAGGGTAATATCTCGGTATCGGGATCGCACCACTGCCTCTATGTGGGTGGCTTGTTCGGATACATTGGAAGCACTCTTACAACAGGTGAGAATAGTGGAACAGTCACCATCGAGCCTAACACCACTGCGGCATCATATCTTATGACTGGTGGTATTTGTGGTTGGTTCAACAACAGCGTCACCGATGCAAAGAATAGCGGCACAGTGACCATCAGCGAGGGCGTTTCGGCAGGTAACAACACCTACTTCTCGGGAGGCCTAGCCTACAGTCAGTCTGGTGCCGAAAATGTGGTGGTACAGAGATTGACCAACGAGGGTAATGTTTTGGTCAATGGAACTTATGACGCCAAGTTGTACATTTCGGGTTGCTTGGGATATTGGAATGAGGATGCTGCGGGTCAGTATCTGCATGGTGCTGATAACTATGGATCGATCACCGCAAAGAGCACCGTCAAGGGCTCGGAATGCTGTGTTGGAGGTATTGTAAGTTATATGCGTGGCAAGGGTTCGCGCGGACTCCACAACCACAAGAGTGGTACTCTCAACCTCGACATCACCGCCACAACGGGTAAGATTGCAGTCGGAGGTGTTGCCTACGGATTGCGCCATCAGTTGAGCGCAGCCGCCGAGGGCGAGAGCGCAAATGGCAACGATGCGGATATTATCCTTACGGGCTCGTCAGCCACCACATTCGATGTCGGAGGTATCATTTGTGTACCAAACAACTACCACCGCTACGATGCCTACAACAAGGGTAACATCACCATTACGAGTGCAAAAGTTGGAACAGACCTGCGCGTAGGTGGAAGTGAGTCCAACCACAACTATGGTAAGACCAACCGAAACTATTACAACACAGGTAATATCACTGTCGATGCCACTACAAAGGTGCAGGGCTCGGTATATATGGGTGGTCTTTCAGGTGGTGAGTCGATACTTAACTACGATGCGGCAGCCCACAACTTTAATGGTTGCTACAATAGTGGTAATATAAAGTTCAGCGGTGAGGCTGGTTTGAGTGGCACGGGCGTTATCAAGATGGGCGGAGCACTCGCTTGCTTTATGGACTCGGAAAAATACGACCCTACCCTTACCTTCTCGAATGGTTTCACCAACTCGGGCTCGGTGACCTTCGACGGTATACTCCACTCGAATGATAAAAAGATCTATATGGGTGGATTGATAGGTCATTTAACCCTCCAAACAAAAGATCTCTCGAGTTGGACAGGCAATGTAGTAAACCAGGGCACAATCACCCTCGCAGGCGAGAGCAATGGTGCGCCAGCGTATGTTGGTGGTATGATTGGAGCATTGGAAATTTTGGAGAATACAGCTCCTGCAGCGATAGGCGCTAAGCTCTATCAGTTCGGTGATGTTGTCTACGCAGGTAGCGCTGATGAGAGCTGGGTAGGTGGCATAATGGCACAGACCAACACCTCGATAGCGAATGCTGAGTGCTACTGCACAATCAACGCTCCATCCGCAAAGAATCTCGGTGCGATAATGGGAAGCGCCCGTACCGAAGGATCGGTTGTTGCAACAAACTGCAAGGTGGGAGGCTCGCTGATAGATACATACGATGTGGAAGAGGATGAATATATAGAGACCAAACTCTCTGCATCAAACTTCTATAACTACATCTA
>JAZLDJ010000041.1:0-7900 GCA_045614685.1 Alistipes sp.
GGACAACTCATCGAGGCAATAACCCTCGAGGAGGCGTTGTCGTTGTTTGCACTTCCGCGTACACTCGGCAAGTACGAGGAGCACGATGTTATCGTGGGTATAGGTAAGTTCGGAGCCTATGTTCGCTATGGCAACAGCTTCGCATCGCTCGCTAAGAGCGACGACCCATATACTCTTACCTACGAGCGAGCACTCGAGCTCATCGAGTCGCAGAAGCAGAGCGCAACTGCCGCAGCCACACCAATCAAGACATTCGAGGAGGATGCCGAGTTGGTGATTAAGAATGGTCGCTATGGCGCATATGTTGCCTACAAGGGTAAGAACTACCGCATTCCGCGTGGTAAGAAGGTCGAGACCTTGACCTATGCCGAGTGCCTCAATATCGTAAATAATACCAAAAAATAGAGACTATGAAGAAAATTATCACTGCATTGTGCCTTTGTGTAGCCGTAGTTATGTCGGCTTCGGCACAGAATGGCTATCAGTTTACCGATGGTAAGCTCGTGAAGACCACTTCGGTAAAGAATCAGTTCCGTAGCGGTACTTGCTGGTGCTTCTCGGCATTGTCGTTCATCGAGAACGAGATTATGCGTGCTGGTGGCGAGGAGATGGATTTGTCGGAGATGTGGATTGTCCGCAACATCTACTTCGAGAAGGCTGTTAAGTATGTTCGTTTGCACGGTCACCTCAACATGGCTGTAGGTGGAGCATTCCACGATGTAACCAAGGGTATCGAGAAGTATGGTATCGTACCTCAGGAGGTTTACGAGGGACTCAACTATGGCACCGATAAGCCTGTATTTGGCGAGATCGATGCAATCCTCAAGGCCTACGTAGAGGCTGTTGTGCAGAACAAGAACAAGAAACTTACCACAGCATGGAAGGATGGCTTGAATGCTATTCTCGACACCTACTTCGGTAAGATGCCTGAGAAGATTACCTACAAGGGCAAGGAGTACACTCCGCACTCGTTTGCCGAGTCGTTGCCAGTTAAGATGTCTGATTTTGTATTCGTTACATCCTACACCCACCACCCATTCTACGAGCAGTATATCGTTGAGGTGCCAGACAACTGGATGTGGGAGAAGGCGTACAATGTGCCACTCGACGAGTTGATGCAGATTGTGGACAATGCACTTGCAAACAACTACTCACTTGGCTGGGCTGCAGATGTTTCGGAGCGCGGTTTCCACCGTACCAAGGCTATCGGTATCATCCCAGAGGATAATATCGAGAGCATGAGCGGTACCGAGGCTGAGCGTTGGGGTCGTCTTTCGGCTCAGGAGCGTCAGAAGGAGCTCTACTCGTTCGACAAGCCTGTGAAGGAGAAGAAGATTACCCAGCAGATGCGCCAGGAGGCGTTCGACAACTACGAGAATACCGACGACCACGGTATGGTGATTATCGGTACTGCAACCGATCAGCTTGGCAACCCATTCTTCAAGGTTAAGAACTCGTGGGATGTACGTCCTCCATATGATGGCTACTACTACTTCTCTCGTCCGTACGTAGAGTACAAGACTATGGAGATTATGGTTAATAAGAATGCTATTCCAAAGGCAATCCGCAAAAAAATGCTTTTATAGGGTATTTTCTGCGTTACGCTTGATTTGTAAATGCTCACATACGCTTTAGTATGCTCCGCTTTGCAAATCTTCGCAAGCCTAGAAAATCCTCCTCTAAAAGACATTTTTAGAAGTTAAGAGTGTTACGAAAGTAGCACTCTTTTTTGCATTGTATTTACCTCCTTAAAAGTTAAATTCCAGGTCGTTGGTAAACGATTTGCCTAATTTTGCATTTTGCATTAAAAAAGAGCTACTGTCTGACAGTAGCTCTTTCGTTTATCTCTTCTCGCCGAAGTCGGTTTGTTGTTTCTCGACCTCCTTGAGGCGTTCGGCATTGGCGGCACTTATCTGCTTCTCGCGCTCGATATCGGCATCGCTCTTGGCTGCGGAAGCAGAGAACGATGAGTCGCTACTCTTAGGCAGTAACGCGGCCTCACTCTTCTTGTATATCATCTTCTGCTTGGTTGGCTTGCTCTCAAATTCGAGAACGCCACTTACCGGCATCTGCTCGCCCTCGAACAAAACCGATGCCGTGATGCGAATCTTGCCTGGCTTGAGTGTCGACTGCACCACGATAGGTGCAGTTCCCCACTTCACAGGAGCAGGGTTAGCTAACTCGCCTGCGCCACCCAATATGCGGCCTTCGCCCTCGATGTGGAACTTAATGTAGTAGTTGTTGAGGCGTTTGATGTTGCCGTCGCGGTCGGCTATAGCGGCCACTACGGTTGTAAAGTCCGAGCCATCGGCCACGAGGTCGTTGCCCTCGTTATCGAGCCACAACATAACCTTCGATGGTCGACGTGCAGGGCACACCTTATGTGTTGCCACAACCTCGCCATTTATCAAACCCTCGGCCAAGAGATACACCTCCTTCTGGCGCTTCTTCCAGCTTAGAGCCTTGTCGTCCATAAAGTTGTAGACATCCTTGAATGTGATGATTGGCGAAGGCATACCCACGTGATTCTTTGGCTTGCGGTAGGTCCAAGTCTTGCCGCCGTCGAGGTAGGTGAGACGCACCTCGTCGCAGTTGGAGTATACTGTCACATCCTTTGGCGAGAATGGAGTCATCTCGTGAGCGATATAGACCATTGGGCCTGTCTCGTAGAGGCGATTCTCCTGCTTGATAGGCGAGCGCTGCGCCATAAACATATAGTATGAATACTTAGGTTGACGGAATATGTCGGCCACACCGCCATAGAATGGGTCGGGGTGGTAGCCACGCTGATGGTCGAACGAGTGCCACAAGCAACCACCGATGTGCGACTTCGAAAGACGGTAGAACACGTCGTACGATGTACACTGATACGAAGGTTTTGCATAGTGCTCGGCCTGAACGAGCATAGGCACCTCGCCCCAGTTGCGAGCCACGCGGCTTGGCGAGTTGTGCGAGTTCCAGTCGTCGACATTGTCGCCCCACTCGCGAGTGAAGTAGGTTACGTCGTTGCGCATCTCGAACTTAGGCTTCGAGTAGGTCGTGCCCTCGCCCTCGGCAGGGTGGGCAAACTGAATAGGGTAGACTATGGTCGATGCGGTGCGAGCCTGCATGTCGTATGCCGAGTAGGCTCCCTTGTACGGATACTCCTCCTTTACATATTTGTAGGCATTCTCGGCAAACGAAGCCGGGAAGCGTGTCTCGTTGAGTGTAGGCTCCCAGAACCATACCGACGGATGGTTGCGGTCACGACGTACGAGGTTGCGGATATCCTCATATACATATTGCTCGAAGCGAGGGTCTTTCTTGTTCCAGAACTGCCAGCCTGGCACGTTGTCGATGACGAAGAGTCCGAGCTCGTCGCACGCATCCATAAATGCAGGGTCTTGCGGACAGTGGGCGTTACGGATTACCTTCAAGCCGAGGTCGCGCAACTTCTTGGCATCGCGCCAATGTGCAGAGTTGGCTACGGCATTGCCCACTACAGCAAAGTCCTGATGACGATTTGCGCCAATGAGCGGCTCGGCATAGTGCTTGCCATTGAGGTAGAAACCATCTGCGCCCTTGAACTCGATTGAGCGGATACCTATGCGACGACGATAACCATCCACAACTTTACCATTCGAATCCAATACGCGCACGTATAGATTGTATAGGGTAGGGGAGCCTGGAGTCCAAAGCTGAGGCTCGGCAACACTCATCTTGCGCGAGTAGTGCATGGCAACGCCGCCCTTGATTGCGATACGGCTCTTGCTCTGCGCTACGGTCTTACCCTCGGCATCTTTCAACTCGTAGAGCAACGAGCCCTTGAATGTCGAGCGGTTGGCATTGCGGATGTGGGCCTTGAGTACTACGTCGGCCGACGACTCACTCACCTTGTCGTATGCTACAAAGAGACCACCTCCTGCTACGATATTTTCGTGGTTAGGGTCGGTGATAAAGATCTTATTGTGAGCCACCAACCAACAATCGCGGTAGATGCCGCCGAAGTAGGTGTAGTCGAGTGTGCGCTGAGGCTTGCCCGGAGGGTATACCTTGTCGTCGCTATTGTCCGACCATACGGCAATGATGTTCTCGCCCTCCCAATTTACGGCATTTGTGATATCAACCACAACGGGCAGATAGCCTCCGAAGTGCTCGGCCAGCTGCTTGCCGTTTACGAATACACGGCTCTTGCCCATGATGGCCTCGAAGTGCAAAAATAGTTTCTTGCCTTTGAGTGCCTTATCAGCGGTGAAGTGCTTGCGGTACCACACCACACCCTGATAGTTGATGCAACCACTCGCCTCGGTTGGCAGATACTCCACGCCATGTGGTAACGACACCACGCCCCACTTCGAGTCGTCGAAGGCTACAGCCTCGGCACCTGCTACGTCGCCCTTGTAGAATCGCCATGCGGGATTCATCGAGTAGACCTCGCGACCACTATTCTCTATAGCGTAGAAGCCCGCAGTCGAGAATTGTGGTTGATAGTTAGCGCTTGCAACCATGGGTGCAACGAGCGCAAAAATCAGAATCGGTAAAATTGCTTTCAATCTCATATTGCGTTGTTTTTTTGTTATTCGATAGGCTCGGCATCCTCGATTTTAGCCTCTTGAACTATTGCCAACAACTCGTTGCGCAACGCCTTGGGTGTGACATTTTCTCGGATGACAGTGAGGTAGGAGTGGCGAATTTCGCGTTCGACAACCTTGCGAGGCAACTGCTTGAAGTAGATGTCGTTCCAGTGCTTCTTGTTGAAATGCCACGCAGGGGTTATCGCCGAGAGGTGTGTGTCGCGCAAGACGATAGCTCGGTCGGGATTGCACTTTACGGCAATGCGCTCGGCGTGATCCAATACACAGCAAGCGAACATCCTGCCACCAACCTTATAAACTACCGCATCATCCCCAAAGGGCTGACACTCCTCGACCAGTGGCAACGACACTATATATTCGCGCAAATCGATTATATCCATAGCTCAAAGGTAGACAAAAAAACGGAAAACCGCAAAGGCTTTCCGTTTTTTTATTGGCGTGATTCTCGTATTACTTTGTGAGGTCGGTCAAAGCAGCCTTTGCTGCTGCAACGCTCGAACCTGCAGTAACCTTCTTCAAGGTTGCGATAGCCTTGTCGCGGAGTGCTGCGTCCTTGTTGCCACCAGCATTGTACTGTGCGTTGTATGCTGCACCTACCAAGAAGTATACTGCGCTCTTATCCTCCTCGCTTACCTGTGCTGCAGCGGTAGTCTCGCCGAGAGCGATAACCTTAGCGTAGTCCTTCTTGCCATTGTAAGCCTCGAGACGAATCTTAGCTGCCAAAGCAGGCGATGCTGCCTCCAACTTCTCTGCCATAGCGATAACGCCATCGAAGTCGCCAGCCTGCTGAAGGCTTGCTACGCGGTTGTTGGTGTAGAGCTCCTTGTTCGAGAGAGCCTTCTCGATAGCTGCTGCGTACTTGTCTGCTGGCATCTTGCAAATCTTGTCGTAGATAGCCATACCCTCCTCGTACTTACCCAACTCGCAGTACGAAGTTGCGAGGTTGAGAGCCATCTCGGTGTTACGTGGGTTTGCTGCATAGCCCTTCTCGAATACTGCAACTGCAGTAGCGTAGTCCTTGCTATTGAAAGCCTCGCCACCCTGCACCTGGTAAACCTTTGCAAGGATGGTGTTAGCCTTCTGCTTTGCGGTGCTGTTGCCATAGAGCTCAGCAGTCTCGGCAGCCTTTGTGAGGTACTCGATAGCCTTGTTGTAGTTCTTCTGCGAAGCAGCTGCAAGACCAACGCCCTGGTAGCAGGTTGGAAGATACTTCTTTGCGGTGGTAACGCAAGTCAAAACCTTGCTATCCTCCGAATCCATACCCTTGTCGATAACCTGCTCGAAGAGTGTGATAGCAGAGGTGTAGTTCTTGCTCTGGAGTGCGGTAGCGCCCTCGTTGAACTTTGCGATAATCTCGCTCTGTGCCGAAGCGAAGCCTACGGCGAGGAGTGCAAATGCAGTTACAAATAACTTTTTCATAATATTTTTCTATTTTTAATTATTTATTGATTTCTATTTTCAACGCGCAAAGATAGGAAACCTATCTCAATTTTGCAAAAAAATTGCTCATAAGTCGTTCGCACTCTTCGCGGAGGATGCCTGAAGAAACAACGGTGCGAGGGTGGAGTATATTGCCCGAGATGGTCGAAAATCCACGTTTAGGGTCCGATGCGCCATATACTATGCGGCCAATTTGGCTCCAACCGAGTGCTCCGGCACACATCGGACAAGGCTCGACGGTGACGTAGAGCGTGCAGTCGTTGAGGTACTTTCCGCCTATGGTAGACGAGGCTGCAGTTATGGCTTGAATCTCGGCGTGGGCTGTCACGTCGGTCAAAGTCTCCACCAAATTGTGGCCTCGACCAACGATGCGACCACCCGCCACGATGATGGCTCCGATGGGTACTTCGTCCCTTTCGAGGGCAAGTTTTGCCTCTTCTAGGGCCAAACGCATATATTTTTCGTCTTTTTCGCGCAATTCTTCCATATTTTTTCGTAACTTTGTGGGTTATTTTACCGCAAAGATACAAAAATTAATATAAAACCTATGTACAGAAGTAATACTTGTGGCGAATTACGTGCCACAAATGTCGGACAGACAGTAACATTGGCAGGTTGGGTACAGAAGGTACGTAACCTCGGAGCAATGACCTTTATCGATTTGCGTGATCGCTATGGCATCACCCAGATTGTTGTCGAGGAGCACTCGGATGAGGAGACCAAGGCTGCAGCTGCAAAGCTCGGTCGTGAGTATGTAGTGCAGGTTACAGGTCGCGTTATCGAGCGCGAGTCGAAGAACTCGAAGATTGCAACTGGCGATATCGAGGTTATTGCAGAGAAGATTGTTATCTTGAACGAGGCTGCGCTGCCTCCGTTCACAATCGAGGAGCACTCGGATGGTGGTGATGACCTTCGAATGAAGTATCGCTACCTCGAGCTTCGTCGTCCACCATTGCAGCGCAATATGATTCTCCGCCACAAGATGGCACAGGAGATTCGTCGCTTCCTCGATGGTGAGGGCTTCCTCGAGATCGAGACTCCTTACCTCATCAAGTCTACTCCGGAGGGCGCTCGCGACTTCGTTGTGCCTTCGCGTATGAATCCAAACGAGTTCTACGCTTTGCCACAGTCGCCACAGACCTTGAAGCAGTTGTTGATGGTGTCGGGCTACGACCGCTACTTCCAGATTGTACGCTGCTTCCGCGATGAGGATTTGCGTGCTGACCGTCAGCCTGAGTTTACTCAGATTGACTGCGAAATGTCGTTCGTAGAGCAGGAGGATATCCTCAACGTATTCGAGCGTTGGGCTAAGCATATGTTCAAGAGTGTGTTGGATATCGACTTCACAGAGCCATTCCGTCGTATGCCTTGGAGCGAGGCTATGGAGAAGTATGGCTCGGATAAGCCAGATTTGCGTTTCGGTATGGAGTTCTCGGATATTACCGACTTGGCTCACGGCCATAACTTCTCGGTATTTGATGATGCAGAGTATGTTGTAGGTTTTGCAGCAACAGGTTGCGCTACATACACCCGCAAGCAGATTGACGCCTTGACCGACTATGTTAAGCGTCCACAGGTGGGTGCTAAGGGCCTCATCTGGATTAAGGTTGAGGAGAGTGGCACCAAGTCATCTATCGATAAGTTCTTCTCGCCAGAGGAGTTGCAGGCTATCGCTGAGCGCATCGGCGCTAAGGCAGGTGACTTGTGCTTGATTCTCTGTGGCAAGAAGTATAAGGCGCTCACTCAGTTGTGTGCTCTCCGCTTGGAGGTTGCCGAGCAGTTGGGCTTGCGCGATCCTAAGAAGTTTGCTCCACTTTGGGTTGTCGATTTCCCTATGTTCGAGTGGGACGAGGAGACTGAGCGTTTCTACGCAAAGCACCACCCAT
>JAZLDJ010000042.1:0-33092 GCA_045614685.1 Alistipes sp.
CATCGAGGGTGGCAATGGCGCTTGCGAGGTTTGGGCTGGCGGTGTCAACGGCTATCTCTACGGAAAGAATACCCAGACAGGCCTTGTGAACAACGGTGAGCTCACACTCAATATGGACAACACTTGTACAGGTCACTTCAAGGTTGGTGGTATCTCGGGCGGTATCCGTAATGCTATTTCTGACTCGGAGAACAATGGTAAGATCAACATCTTGGGTAACACAGGTAAGACTATCTACCTCGCCGGTATCGTAGCAAACGCAAATGGCTATCACCGTACAAACCTCACCAACAATGGCGACATCTACATCGACGCAAATATCAAGTACGACTGCTTCGTCGGTGGTATCACCTATGATGCAGCAAATGGTAACCCAATCAGATTTACCAACTGTCACAACACCGGAGACATCACCGTTTCGGACAATACCTACGTGAAGATGGGTCTTGCAATCGGAGGTATCGTCGGTAAGTACGCTACAGAGAACGAGAAGAAGATCTTTATCGGCTGTTCGAATAGCGGAAATATCTACTCGGGTGCAAAGACCGAGAATGGAGCACACATCGGTGGATTTATGGGCTATGCAAGTGCAGGAATCGTAATTCTCCAGGATGGTTTTGTCAATAGCGGTAACATCACACACGGAGGCTCTACCAATGGTGCCGATGCTATCAGTGTGGGAGGTTTGTTCGGATATATCGCTGGTGCTCCTCTCACATACGATACAACTACCACTACAGGCGAGGGCGATGATGCTGTCACAACTACTACAACCGTATCTTGGACAGGTAACATCGTAAATACAGGAACTATCACAGGCGCAGGTATGTCAGGTGGCGGTTATTGCCGTTTCGGTGGTATCGTGGGCTTGTGCCGGCAGCCACTCGTTGGTACTGCGAAGTATATCAACACCGGCAATATCGTCTTCTCGGGTACCGCAGGCTCGAAGAATGGCGTTGCAGGTACAGGTTGGATTGGCGGTATCGTAGGTGCATTGGAGAATGCGACTATCGACAACGCTGAGGTACACTGCTCGATACAGTATGGCGAGTCGAAGGATTACGGTTTCATCACAGGTGTTGCTCGTTCGACTACGGTTCTTGCTACAAATTGTAAGATTGGCGGTGTAACACTTGGCGAATGGGACGAGGAGGATCAGGTCTACAAGGAGACAAAGCTCAGCTCGTCGAACTACTACAACTTCATCTATGGTAGCGGTAAGAACACCGATTGGACAGGTACCGACAACTACGACGGATGTTCGTATATCTCGGCTGCTCCAGCACTTTAATAAACCCCTAAAAACGGAACGATTATGAAAAACTACTCAAAACCGGAATTTCAGATTTTCGACATCGTAGCCGAGAAGGGCTATGGTGACAGTGTTGGATTGCCAGGCTTCGGTACAGAACAAGACGAACTAACATACTAACTTAATTAACTAAAAATGAAAGCAATAACTAGATTCTTATTGGCAGTTGTGGCTATGGTAGCTCTTTCGTGTACTACCGACACAACCCAGGACCTCGGTGTTGATTTGGGCAACAACGGAGGTTTGACTGAGATTACCATCTCGCTTGAGGCTTCGCGTACTCAGCTTGGCGAGAAGGCTGGAGATTTGTACCCACTCCAGTGGAGCGAGGGCGACAAGATCTCGATCAATGGCGTAGAGTCGAATGCTCTCTCGGCTGACGAGGCAGGTAAGGCAGCTGCTACATTCTCGGTGGCTGGTTCCCCTGCTAAGCCTTACTGCATTGCCTACCCTGCAGCCCCTGCAGGTCAGGTACTCTTTGCCGACAAGCAGGTTCACACATCGAACTCGACCTTCGCAAGTGGCGTGGCTACAATGTATGCCTATGCAGAGGATGGTTTCGGCGTATCGCTAAACCACCTCACAGGCGTCTTGAAGATTGGTGTTACCGGCTCTGCAAAGGTTGTTTTGGCACAGATCTCGAACGCTAACCGCAAGCCTATCGCAGGTGCTTTCGACTTCGACTTCGAGAAGGGCGAGGCTACCGCTACCGCTTCGTCGAAGGAGCTTATCGAGTATTCGTTTGGCGAGGGTGTGCAGCTCAGCGACGAGCCTACCTATATCCACGCTGTTGTTCCTGCAGGCGAGTACGACGAGTTGTATGTGACTCTCTACGACGAAGATGGTGGTGTAATGTATGCAACCGTCAAGACCGACGAGACCAAGCCATTGGTAGCAGGCAAGATTCGTGAGTTCTCGAACAACATCAGCTACGTACCTAACGCATCGGTATTTGTAGTTCGCGATGTTGCTTCGTTGAGGGCCTTTGCCGATGCTGCAGCAACCCTGGATAAGGATGTATTGTTCGTTGCTGATGTGGATATGACAGGCGAGGAGTGGACTCCAATCGATGGCTATGCGGGCACCATTCGTGGTAACGGTTACGCCATCAAGGGCTTGACCGCACCGTTGTTCCACACCACAAACGCTTCGATCAAGGGCTTACACCTGAAGGATGTAAATATCGTAACCAACGATGTAGTTGTTATGGGTGCCTTGGTTTGTACTGCAACTGCAACCGAGACCGTTGCACCAGTTATCGAGCATTGCTCGGTTAGCGGTAGCTACACCATCGAGAATAAGAACTACATCGCAACCGTTAAGGATAGCAAGGACGAGTTCTTGTATGGTGGTATCGTAGGTTCATCGGTCGGTGTTAGCATCAAGGATTGCGTAAACAACGCATCATTCACAATCACTCAGATGCTCAACCCTGCTACCGAGGTTGCAGTTCGCGCAATGCCAGGTGGTATCGTTGGTCTTGTTAGTGCTTACACTCGCACAGACAATAGCAAGGTTTATGCAAACCTCGACGGCTGTATCAACCGCGGTGCTATCCTCTTGTACGACACAACACAGCCTGAGGGCGCAGGTAATGTAGCATACTGGTTGGGCGGTATCGTTGGTCACGTAAGAGCAGCAAACGTTTCGGGTGCATACATCGCAAACTGCGTGAACGATGCTCCTATCACCTTGCAAGACCTCAACAGCTTCTCTAACCAGTACACTCAGGTTGGTGGTATCGCAGGTAACATCGAGTATTTGGCAAGCAACCTCTACGAGATCTCGAACTGCGAGAACACCGAGAATGGTGATATCCTCGTTACAGGTAAGGGTAACAATATGTACCTCGGAGGTATTGCAGGTTACAACTACAACTGTGCTCACACAAACATCGTAAACCGCGGTGATGTGACAATCAATGCCGAGTTCTCGGACTTGCTCTATGTAGCAGGATGTCTTGCATCACCGGGTTTGAATGACACCGATGGAAAGCACCACTTTACCGCTGAGAATGTCACCAACTATGCTCCGGTATCAATCAACGGACACGGTGCTACCATCTACCTCGCTGGTGTATTGGGTCGTGCTTCGCAGGCTACCCTCACAAATATTTGCAACTACGGCCCTGTATCGCTCGTTGCAAAGTCGGACTCAATGACAAACGTTCTTATGGGTGGTGTTGAGGCTGTAGGTATTGGCGATGGTGATGCAGGACTTATGACCAACAGCCACAACTACGGAACAGTTACCGCTAATATCGAGACTCAGGCTCTCAAGCAGTTCCTCATAGCTGGATTCTCGGGATACTGCCACCACGAGTGCGATAGCTGTACAAACCAAAAGGAGGGAGCCGTAACCATTAGTGGAACTGTTAAAGCGACAGCAAAGGGTCTTTTGGAGGATACAACTACCGACGCAAGTTACTGTCTTGGCGGATTCTCGGGCTACAAGGCTTCGAATGGTATGTACAATAGTGCAAACTATGCCGATGTAAATATCGATCTCATTTGGTCGTCAGACTCGGGCGATGCAACCAAATTGCCAGCTACTGATGTCACCGCAGCATCGCACGGTGCGCCTATTGTTTCGATTGGTGGACTCAATGGTCGCTCGAATGGTACTGTAAACTACACTGACAGCCAGTATGGTAATGTTATCGTGAAGGGTAGCTCGGAGAACTTCACTGGAGTTACAAATATTGGCGGTGTTACAGGTCTCAACCCTTACGGATCTGATGGTTACAACAACGATGGTAACATCTATGTTTCGGGTAAGCACGGTTCGCTCTACATCGGAGGTCTTCAGGGTTATGTTCACGGATTCAAGGGTAAAAACGACCAGAAGAATGGTGCTAACAGAGGTAACATCTTTGTCGGCTACGATGAGAATGAGACCGCTGTAGAGACCGAATTTGTGAAGTCTCCGAAGATTGGAGGTCTTGCAGGTTGGACACTCAACCACTTTATCGACGCTACTAACTACGGTAATATCAAGATTAATGTCATTTCGACCAGCACCGATGCTGAGATCTATGTCAGCGGTGGCGTTGCATACGCACAGAAGGTCGGCTCGGCGGCTATTGGAAACGACTTCCTCAACTTGACCAACCACGGTAACATCACCATCGAGGGAACAACGGGAACAAAGGCTTGGAATATCGGTGGCGTTTTGGGTTATGCCTACAACACAAGCACCCAGAAGAACCTCGAAAACAATGGCGACATCCTTGTTCACTTCACAAAAGCGGGCACAGCACACGTTCGCGTTGGTGGTATTGCGCACGGTATCCGTCGTGCTATCGATGGAGCAGTAAACAACGGCGACATCACCGTTAGAGGTAAAGTTGGTGACGTAGATTCAGCGAACAAGCGAACCGGATCGCTCTACATTGGTGGAGTTGTCTCTACTCCTAACGGCTACGATCGTACCAATATGACCAATAATGGTAATATCTTGGTTGATGCAACCGTTTCGGTAGACTGCTTCATCGGTGGTATCTGCTACGATGCAGCCAACGGAAATGGTTCGGTATACAAAAATTGCCACAACACCGGCGACATCGAGGTAACAGAGAACTCTCTCGTCAAGGGCAACGTGGCAATTGGTGGTATGATTGGTAAGTACCCTACTGGTAACGAGTTGAAGATCTTCGATGCTTGTAGCAATAGCGGTGACATCTCCTATGCAGGAAAGAGCAACGGTTCTACCAATATCGGTGGTTTGTTTGGCTACTTGAGCTACACTACAAACTCGACTACCAAGGAGAAGGATCCTGCTTATTTAGTTGTTCGCAACGGATTTGTCAACACCGGTAACATCACTCACACAGGTACTACCGATGGTGCAGACAACATCAGCATCGGAGGTTTGTTGGGATATTGCAGCTATGGTCAATTCAGCAAAGGCGAGCACGTATGGACCGGCGATATTATAAACAGGGGTAAGATCACCTGCGCAGGATCCTCGAAGGGTGGTATATATCGCACAGGAGGTATCATCGGTTACTCGACCACTAACCTCCCTGAGACTGCACGACTCGTCAACCTCGGTGAAATCGAATTCACCGGTACTCCGGGTGTAAAGGATGGAAAACCTGGTACAGCGTATGCAGGTGGTATTTTGGGCTACTCGGAGAACGCTACCGTAACCAACGCTGAGTCGTATTGCACCATCACTGCACAGAATGTAGACTATATGGGCTTCATTATCGGAACACCGCGTAGCACTACCGTTGTTGCATCGAATTGCAAGGTCGGTGGTAAAACACTTGGCGAGTGGGACGAGGAGGATCAGGTCTACAAGGAGACAAAGCTCAGCTCGTCGAACTACCATAACTTCATCTACGGTAGTGGCAAGAACACCGACTGGACAGGCACCGACAACTACGACGGATGTACACTCCTCTCCTCTGCTCCAACATTTGAATAACCTCTAAAAAGTTACGAATATGAAGAACTATCAAAAACCAAAATTTTATGTTTTCGACATCGTAGCCGAAAGAGGCTATGGCGATAGCGTCGGTCTGCCTGGATTTGGCACCGAGAATGACGAATTAGTTTACTAAGAAATAGGGCTCCAATCGGAGCCCTATTTCTTAGTCGAGAGTCGAAAGTCGAGAGATAAGAGTCGAAAATAAATTTTTAATTTTCAATTAAAAAAGTTTTTCGTACCTTTGTAAAGATAAAACCTTGTTGAAACAATGAAGAGGATCTTCTCGCTCGTGGTGGCAGTGGTTGCTACCCTTACCACAATGGCGCAATCGCCCGAGGCAATACGCGAAATGATTCGTCGCAACCCCAACCTCGCTGAGCCTACGGTGACCACATACGGCAACATCGAACGAGGCAAATTGGCCTCTGCTCCAAAGGGTTACAAGCCATTCTACTTCACGATGGTAAGTCGCCACGGTTCGCGTTACGAGCTTCACGACACCACCTACATCAAACTAACCAATGTCTACAATCGTGCCGCCGAACTCGGCATACTCACACCGCTGGGTGAGGAGATTCGCCAGATACTTCTCCGCGCCACAGCCGAGCATAGTGGCAAGCGGACAGAGCTGACAAAACTCGGACAGCAACAGTTACGTGGCGTGGGTCGTCGTGCCTACTCCAACTTCAAACGTGTGTTCGATAGCGGAAGTATCGAAGGTAAGTCGAGTAATAAGATGCGTTGCGTATTCTCGATGGTAGCCTTTGTTGATGGTTTGAAGGAGGGCAACTCCACCTTGCCTGTCGAGATTGAGGCACGCGAGAGCTATATGACACTGATGCGCCCTATGCCATACCACCCTGATACCCCGAAGGAGATTATCGCAGAGTGGCGCAACTACGCAAAAAATAGCGCAAAGACCTGGGGAAACAAGTTTATCTCGCAAGTAGACGAGAAGGCCTTTGCCACAATGTTGTCTAAGGTGGTTACCCGTCCCGAACTTTTGGTCGAGAAGTGCGGCATAGCCAACCTCTTCCGATTCTTCAGCGGCACCCACCACCTGCTACTCTTCGCGCAGAATTTTGAGGTGTGCGATGCCGAGATTCTCCGCCGCACATTCACCCTCGACGAGCAATACCTCTGCTACCTCTACAAAACCACCTTTTGGCTCCACTGGACAGGTGGCTGGGGCAACAAGCTCATCGAGAGCTACTCATCATATATTCGACCTCTCATCGACGACATCTTCGAAAAGGGACAAGAGGCTATCGAGGGTAAGAATCCGCACACAGCAAACCTGCGCTTCACGCACGATACTCTGCTTGTGCCGGTGCTCACCGTACTCGGCTACGACAACTGCGCTCTCCAATACAGCACAGACTGGGAGAAGGCGTGTTGCTCGGTGCCATTCAGCACCATCATACCTATGGCAGCCAATCTGCAGATTGTGCTCTACCGCAACAAGGCGGGTGAAGTGCTTGTCCGCTCGCTGCTCAACGAAAGGGATGTGACGCTGCCTATCGAGTGCGAGAGCGCACCTTTCTACCCGTGGGAGGCTTTTCGTGAGCTTGCCTACAAGAATCTGGACAAGCTCGACAAGACACGCAACGAGCTCTTTCCACAACTGAAGAGATAACAACAAAAAACTAATATCAAGATGAAACTCAGAAGATTATTTATCGTTTTTACACTTGCGCTGCTTTCGCTTGCTGCTGTGGCGCAGTCGCCAGAGGCGGTACTCGAAAGCATTCGCAAATATCCAAACCTCGGTATCACCGTAGGCTCAACCTATCCGTCGGTGCCACTCACCGAATTGGCCGCTACGCCCGAAGGGTTCGAGCCATTCTACTTCTCGTTGGTAGGTCGTCACGGCTCGCGCTACGAGCAGAGCGACTCGCGCTTCCGCAGGGCTGCTACAGCCTTCAACAAGGCCGACAGTCTCGGCATACTCACCACGGAGGGCAAGGCCTTGCGTGTGGAGCTAAACAAGATTTGGAAGGCACAAAAGGGACACGATGGCGAGCTCTCGGAGTTGGGAGCAAAGCAGTGGCACGAGATTGGTTGTCGTGCCTACGAGCGTTTCAAGCCGGTATTCGAGGGAGGCTCTATCGAGGGTAAGTCGAGCACAAGTCTGCGCTGCATATTCTCGATGGCAGCGTTCAACGACGCAATAAAGGGTTGCTCGCCTTCGACTCGCGTGACACAACAAGCTCGCAAGTCGGAGTTGTGGATTGTGCGCCCACACCACGATAACCCTTCAATCTCGAAGGAGGCAAAGCGCATCCACAAGGAGTGGGACGACCACGGAGAGTGGAACGAGATTCGCAAGCAGTGGGACCGCTCACACAAGGCTCCCGACTTCATATCGAAGGTTGTGACCGACGAGAAGCGTTTCCTCAAGGAGTGCGGTGCAAAATATAGTGGTCGCATAGCTCGCTACGCCTATATGACGCTTCTCTTTGGCGAGAACTTCGAACTGGGCAACCGCGAGATGCTATGTCGCCTCTTCACCCCCGAGGAGATCTACAACTTCTATGTCTACAACGCTGCGCGCTGGGTGAACTATGCCCTCGGACGCGGCAACGACATCGTCGAGATGAAGCAGGCGCATATGCGCACACTCATCGAGGATATTATCAACAAGGGTAACGAGGCTATCGAGGGTAAGAATCCTCACACGGCGAATGTTCGCTTCACCCACGACTCGTATGTTGGCCCTCTCCTCTCGGCTATGGGTTACGAGGGGTGTGTGCCGCAGTGGAGTGCCGACCTCGAGGCGGCAACCACATCGTACAACCACGGCGTGATATGCCCAATGGCGGCAAATCTGCAGATTGTGCTCTATCGCAACAAGCGTGGTGAGGTGTTGGTGCGTTCACTCATAAACGAGAACGATGCCCTCCTGCCTATCAAGTGCAAGACTGCCCCATTCTACCCGTGGAACGACTTCTGTAAGTTTATGTACGAGAATCTGAAGAGCTTCGACAAGGCTCAGGAGCGAGTGCTGAAAAGTGCAACTAAATAGGATTTTGCTATGATTGCTATTGCAGATGGTGGAGCAACCAAGTGCGATTGGGCCTTGGTCGAAAACGGAGAGATCGTCGAGCGCGTAAAAATGGCTGGCATAAACCCCTTCTCGGTGCCCGAGGAGCAGATTCGCACCGTAGTGAAGGAGGAGTTTTTGCCTGTGGCATCGCGCTACGACATCACACACATATGGTTCTATGGCGCCGGCTGTGGTATGGCTGGCGAGACGGTGAAACGTGTCTTGTCCGACTTTTTTCCTACGGCGGAGGTTGTCGTAGGCTCGGATATTGATGGTGCGGCTATGGCTTGTTGTGCCGATGGCGATGGCATCGTCTGCATCTTGGGCACAGGCGTAAGTTCGATGCAGGTCGAGGGGGGTAAGTGCACCAAGCGACTTCCTGGCCCGGGCTACATCCTCGGTGACGAGGGCAGTGGCACAGTTATGGGCAAGATGTTGCTCTCGGACTTTATCTACAATCAGCTGCCGCCACATCTGCTCAAACTCTTCAACGAGGAGTTCAGCACCTCGCTACCAGAGATTGTAGACCGCACCTACCACAAACCCGCAGCAAATCGTTTTTTCAGCAGCTTCACACCTTTCATATCGCGACATATCGACGAAGAGTATTGCCAAGGTGTTGTGCGCTACAACTTCGAGCGATTGGCCGAGCGCAGCCTCGCACAATACGACACCGACCGCCTCAAGGTAAACTTCGTGGGCTCGGTGGCTGCTATATTCGAGGATATTCTCACCGAGGTACTCGAGAAACACGGTATGACCAAGGGCGTAATAGTCCGCTCGCCCATCGACAATCTTGTGAAAAACCTTACAGCCCAACTAACTAAATAGAGATAAACTATGAAGAAATACATCACACTAATCCTTGCATTGGTAGTTTGCGCCTGCCAACAGTCCAACAAAGTTGTCTTGGACAATGGAAAGATGCGCCTCGAATTTGACAAAGAGAACGCTACACTGCTCTCGATGGTCGATCTCGAGACGGGTTATGAATACCTCGATACCGAGGCTGAGCCTCAACGTTTATGGAGCATCATACCTCTGAAAGAAGATGATGTGATCACCGAGCCTACCGATGTAAAGGTGGAGCAGCTCTCCAAGCACGAGGTGAAACTCACCTGGTCGGGCAAAGATGCCTTCACTCTCGAGGCTCGTGTGCGCCTCGACAAGGAGAAGCCGCTATCGTATTGGAGCGTCGAGATGAAGAATTACGACGGTGCGAAGGTGAAGGAGCTGGTATTCCCATACCTGACCAACATCAAGGAGTTCACCAACGAGGAGATTGCCCTCTCGAACTGGACAGGTCGCCTCTACAAGAATATCCGCAAGAAGCGCAAGTCTGTCTCGCAACGTAAACAAAATCGCCCTACAATGCAACTCTCGGCAATATATGGCGACGAGCCAAGTGGCCTCTACATAGCAACAAACGACAAAGAGTCCTACGGCAAGGCCTTTTCGTTCGACTTCCGCGACAGTCTCACCGACTATCAGATGATTAACATCCTTGAGATGGGGGCTGACAAGAACCACTACAAACCGACATACGAATTTATACTCGGCACTCTACACGGAAATTGGTATGACGCTGCACTCATCTACCGCGAGTGGGCTTGGCAGCAGGAGTGGACCAAAAACAACCGCCTCCACAGCGGTAAGATGAACAAGTGGCTTCCGGAGACCGATATATGGGTGTGGAATCGTGGACGCTCGAACAATGTCTTGACCGAGGCTGCCGACCTAAAGAGTTATCTCGGTGACTACAATGTGAGCGTCTTGTGGCACTGGTGGCACAATGGCCCATACGACGACGCCTTCCCAGAGTATCTCCCGCCACGCGAGGGTCGCGATAGCTTCGTAAAGGCTGTAGCCGAGGCAAAGGCGAAGGGCATCAATATGACTCCGTATATGAACTCTATCCAGTGGGGCGAGTCGCGCAAGTCGTGGAAGGAGCAGAATATCGAGCAGTATGTAGCTCGCAAGGCCGATGGCTCAACGCACGCACACGTCTACAACGCCTTCACCAAGAACCCTATCACCCCTTTGTGTATGTCGCAGGAGTTTTGGCGCGAGAAGTACTCGGGTCTCTGCGATACTGTAGTGAATGACTACGGTTGTACTGGTGTCTACATGGATCAGGCGTGTCTCCACTACTGGTGCTACAATCCTAACCACGGCCACTCGGTGGGCGGTGGTAACTACTGGGTGAAGGGCTACCTCAAGCTCGTTGACCGCGTACGCGAGAAGACATCACAAAACAACCCTATCCTCACAGGTGAGGGCTCGGGCGAGGATTGGATGGGACACCTCGACGGATTCCTCACACTCGAGGGTAGCCGCGAGCGTATGAGCGGTCTCTCGTCATCGAGCGTAATTCCTCTCTTCAACGCCGTATATCACGAGTACGCAATCTGCTTTGGTAACTTCGGAGGCTTCACCTACCCGCCATACGACGAGTTCTGGCCAAAGGAGTTCCGCGCACCAAACACAGAGACCCTACTCCCTGCAAAGTACAACACTCAGTTGCGTATGGAGCAGGCTCGCACCTTCGTTTGGGGTACACAGCCAATGATTGTGAACTATCACGCCTTTGCGCGCAAGGCACGCCCTGTCGAGATGCGCTTCATTGCTGAGTTGGTAGCAAAGCGTAAGCAGTACAAAGATTATCTCCAGTATGGCCGTATGATGCGTGCGCCTAAGCTCGCCAACGACCACACTACCGAGATTGATATCGCACAGATGTCGACCTATGGCTACAAGACCAAGGGTACAAACCTCTTCCCTCACCGCAAGGCTGTGCCAATGCTCTACTCGTGCGGTTGGCGCAACAGCGAGGGCAACATATTGCTCGCCTTCGTGAATATCAGCGAGGAGAAGAAGGCCACCACATTCTCGATTGATCTTGCCGAGATGGGCCTCAACAACAACTATACACTCTACATCGACGGTGTGGCGCAGAGCGCGGCTCCACAGTCGAGCTACGATATCACCCTGGAGGGTTGCTCGACCAAGATTTTCGAATTCAAGAAGAAGTAATATAAATAATTATATAAATATAGGTATTATGAGTTACGTTAAGATTACAGAGCAAGCATCGCTCTACAACGACCTCGAGAAGATGTCGCCACTCGAAATTCTAACTTGTATCAACCGCGAGGACCACAAGGTGGCCGATGCTGTGCAGGAGGTTATCCCAGCCATCGAGAAGCTTGTGGTTGGCGCTACCGAGCGTATGAAGCAGGGCGGACGCCTCTTCTATATGGGTTCGGGCACAAGTGGCCGTGTTGGTATTGTTGATGCATCGGAGATTCCGCCAACCTATGGTATGCCAGCATCGCTCGTAGTAGGTATCATCGCAGGTGGCGACCAGGCTATTCGCCGCGCTATCGAGGGTGCTGAGGACGACGGCGAGCAGGGCTGGAAAGACCTCGAGGCATTCAATGTTACCGAGAAGGATACCCTTGTGGGTGTGGCAGCATCGGGTACAACTCCTTATGTTATTGGTGCCATCAAAGAGGCTCGCAAGCGCGGTCTTTTGACTGCCTGCATCACCTCGAACCCTGGTTCTCCTGTAACAGAGGTTGCCGAGATTCCTATCACACCTGTCGTAGGTCCAGAGTTCGTAACAGGTTCGTCGCGTATGAAGTCGGGCACATCGCAGAAGCTTATCTGCAACATGATTACCACCTCGATTATGATTGGCCTCGGTCGCGTGCGTGGCAACAAGATGGTGAATATGCAGCTCTCGAATCAGAAGCTCGTAGACCGTGGTACTCGTATGCTTGTCGAGGAGCTTGGCTTGCCATACGACGAGGCTAAGGCACTTCTGCTCATCCACGGCGAGGTACAGCGCGCCGTAGAGGCTTACCGCGAGGCTCACAAGTAGCATATAGCTACAAACAGAGCAAAAAAAGAGTGTGTCGATTCGACACACTCTTTTTATTGAAAGGAATCACACTACTATTCGTAGCCTGTTACCTTGAATGCTCCATAAGAGATCTTGAGGGCATTTGCACGACGAAGCTCCTGCTTAACATCGGCAACTACACCCATGGTGGTATTCTTATCAGCCTTCAAACATACAGTCATAGATGCACGGTCTGCCTCGTTGAGGTTATCACGCTCGGCCGCGATGAAGTCCAAAATGTCCTTCTCGGTCTTGTACGAGTCGTTCAACTGAATACGTGGCGCCGAACCATACTTCGCCTGCATATGAAGCGATGGAGTACCAATGTGGATAAACGATACAAGGTTCTTCTTCTCGAGCTTCTGAACTTCGGTTGCCTCAGGCATCTTGTAGGTTACGATAAGCTCCTGGTCGCGCATCGAAGTCGAGAGCATAAAGAAGAAGAGGATAATGTATACAACATCGGGCAACGACGTAGTGGACATCGCTGGCACTTCGCGCTCGCCCTTTTTCTTCATTACTGCCATAATTACCTAACTTTTTTACGCGGCTCAGCCTCCGAAATCTTCATCGGGATTGCCTTGGTTATAACTTTGTTCTCTGCCTCATCCAAGTCCTTGAACTCCTTACCGAACTTAGCCTTTGAAAGTTCGTCACGCACCTCATTGAAGGCACGAGTAAGCTCGTTCTGAACCTGAATGTAGACCTCATACTTTGTATCGCGGGCGTTCTGCAACGAGATTACACCCTCGCTGACAGGATATGTCCACTTCGAACCATCTGGCATATCGATAGCGGTAGGCTTCTTCTCCGGAAGATTAGCGTCATCGGTAGAGTTAAGGATGAACTCCTTAGCCTTATCTTTCAAGGCTTTGAGCTCAATGACCTTACCTCCTGCCATGATTTGGCCCGAACCTGACACGAATACCAAGAGAAGGTTTCGCTCCTTCACCTTGATATCCTCCTGCTTCACATTCGGATCTGCCATTGGTGGCAACATACGCACGATACCAGTGTCGATATCCATTGTGGAAACCACAAGGAAGAAGATCAGCACGGTAAATGCGATATCCGCTTGCGACGAGGCGTTGATTTCAGGTATATTCTTTTTACTTGCCATAAATATATTCTACCTACTACTTAACAAATCTGCGGACCAAACCACTAACTATATCGAACACAATAACCAACAAAGCGATTGCGGCAACGATGTAGGTGAGATAGAGTCCGATCTCAGAGATTCGCAACTCAAATGGATCGCTGAAGACACCACCTGCCGAGTTTGGTACAGCCAAAACGGCCTTATTCCACACCAAACCTACCGATGTGCCTACAACTGCCAAAACAACACCAAGTCCGAGGGCAGTCTTACCCAATCCGGCTGGCTTGCTAATAATATTAATGAGGAATGCTACGACTGCCGACAAGATAGCAACACCAAACAAGGCATAACCCCAATAGAAGGTTATATCGAGAGCCTTCTTGAAGGCTGCATCTGTTGCTGGAATCTCCGGATCTACCTTAAAGCCTGTGTAACAAGTGTATCCCACGAGACCCACTGTTACAAGGATAAGAGTCCATAGCACAATTTTAAATGCGGTTTTCATACTATTTTATATCCGAATTATTCGTTAAATTATTTCTTGTCGTAAGCGGTGAGGATATCAGTCAAGGTGATCGAAGCATCCTCCATCTCGTTAACCATAGCGTCGATCTTAACGATAACGAAGTTGTAGAACACCTGGAGAACCATCGCTGCGATGAGACCGAGGAGGGTAGTCAAGAGGGCCACCTTCATACCACCTGCAACGAGTGCTGGGCTGATATCACCTGCTGCCTGGATAGCGTCGAACGACTGTACGAGACCAACAACGGTACCCATAAATCCGAGTGATGGCGACAACGAAATGAACAACGACAACCAACCGAGACCCGACTCCAAACGACCGGTCTGAACCGAACCATACGATACTACAGCCTTCTCAACTGCGTCGAGACCAAGGTGGTAGCGATCGAGACCCTGATAGTAGATAGAAGCGATAGGACCACGAGTGTTGCGGCAAACCTCCTTAGCAGCCTCGATACCACCCTCAGCCAAAGCCTTCTCAACCTTAGCGATAAACTTCTTTGTGTTGATAGTCGAGAGCGAGAGGTAAAGGATACGCTCGATAGCGATAGCCAAACCAAGTACCAATACTACGAGGATTGGGAGCATCCATCCCCAACCACCCTCGAGGAACTTCTGCATCAAGACATAGTGGAAAGTCTCACCAGCGATTTGTGTCTCTGCATCGAGAGCAGGAGCAGCAGCCTCAGTAGCCTCTGCTGCAGCCTCTACTACCTCTGTTGCAGGCTGCTCTGCAGTTGCAGTTGCGGCCTTCTGTGCGATTGCAGTGCTGAATGACATTACAGCTACTGCCAAAACCAAAAAGAATTTTTTCATAGTTTTTAATGAATTAAAAATTTAGTTGTTTATTGTTTTGTTTTTTGTAAAAATTTACCGTTTTTACCCTTCGCCTTCTCTCGAACTTTCAGCCACCGCAAGAGCACCTAACCATCTATCCACCAGATAATTATGCACACTATACGCTGTACACCAGCCCGAAAATAGCATATTACAGTCCGAAATATAGAAATTTTTTTTTGTTTTTGCAAACTCGCAACTTTTTTCCATCTCCATTTTTCGTCTTTTGCAATAGATTTCGTACATTTGCGGTACGAAATAAGAAATCAATAAAAACACTGTAAATATGGAGAAGACAAAGGTACTTATCATCGGTAGCGGTCCTGCCGGATTCACCGCTGCAATCTACGCTTCGCGCGCTGCACTCAACCCTGTTCTTTACGAGGGAATCGAGCCGGGAGGACAGCTAACAACAACCACCGAAATAGAGAATTTCCCTGGTTACCCCGAGGGTATCAGAGGTACCGAAATGATGAACGATTTACGCGCTCAGGCATTGCGACTTGGCACCGATGTTCGCACCGGAATCATCACCGATATAGAGACCTCGAAACGTCCGTTCCGCGTCACTGTGGATAATGACAAAACCATTGAGGCTGAAACAGTTATAATCTGCACCGGAGCATCTGCAAAGTACCTCGGTTTGGAGTCGGAGCTAAAGTTCCGCGGTATGGGTGTGAGCGCTTGCGCTACCTGCGACGGATTCTTCTACCGCAAGCAAGATGTGGCAGTTGTTGGTGGTGGCGACACCGCTTGCGAGGAGGCTACATACCTTGCTTCACTCTGCCGTCAGGTATATCTTATCGTTCGCAAGCCATTCCTCCGCGCATCGAAGGCTATGCAGGAGCGTGTATTCAACACTCCAAACATCAAAGTTTTATTCGAGCATAACACAGTAGAGGTGTTGGGCGATATGGACGGAGTTACTGGCGCACGCCTTCGCAAGGGCGACGGCGAGGAGTACGATATCGATATCTCGGGCTTCTTCCTCGCCATTGGACATCACCCTAACACAGAGTTAGTTAAGGGTAAGGTCGAGTTGGACGAGCAGGGCTACATCGTAGTTGAGCCCGGCACCTCGAAGACCTCTGTTCCGGGAATCTTCGCAGCAGGCGACGTTCGCGACCCTCACTACCGTCAGGCTATCGTAGCTGCAGGTTCGGGCTGTATCGCAGCACTCGACGCAGAGCGTTTCCTCGCCTCACAGAAATAGTTTGTAGTAAGATGAATTTCACAGGAGTCATAGTTGGTCTTGCAACATTTTTGGTCATCGGCATCTTTCATCCGATTGTAATCAAAGCCGAGTATTACCTCGGCACAAAGTGTTGGTGGGCATTCTTGGTTGCAGGCATCATCTTCTGTGCACTGTCTATAGCCATAGATAATCTTATCGCCTCGACAATACTTGGCGTTACGGCCTTTTCGTCATTCTGGAGCATTTTGGAGCTAAAAGAGCAACGAGAACGAGTACGAAAAGGTTGGTTCCCGAAAGGTCCAGGGCATAAAGAATAGAGATGATTTCGGTAACAATTTTAGGGGCATCGTCTGCCAAGCCAACGGCTTACGGACATCCTTCGGCACAAGTGGTGAATTGCAACGAGCAGTACTACTTGGTCGATGCGGGTGAGGGTGTGCAGCAGCAGATGTTCCGATGTGGCATAAATCCGTTGCGGTTGCGAGGTGTCTTTATCTCGCACCTCCACGGCGACCACGTTTTCGGTCTGTTTCCGCTTATCTCAACACTCGGACTCTACGGCAAGAAAACGCCGCTAACCATCTATGCTCCAAAGCCATTTGGCGAGATTTTGGAGTACCATCTCCGCTATTTCGACAAGGAGTTACCCTACGAGGTGGAGTGGGTGGAGGTTGATACCACAAAACACCAGATAATCTTTGAAAATCGCTCGTTGGAGGTTTGGAGCATCCCGCTTCGCCACCGAGTACCAACGTCGGGCTATCTCTTCCGCGAGAAGCCGCAACCGCGCAATGTCAATAAGTTTGCGATAGAGCGTTACGGGCTCACTATCAAGCAGATAGTTGCCGCCAAAGAGGGCAACAATATAGAGTTGGAGGACGGAACAATCTTGCCAAACGAGAAGATAACCTTTGTGGCACATCCTCCGCAGTCGTATGCCTATTGCTCCGACACTAATCGCTCAGGTGCTGTGGCAAAATATGTTGCGGGGGTGGATATGCTCTACCACGAAGCAACCTATGGTGCTGAACACCAGCGCGATGCGAAAGAACGAGGGCACGCTACATCGGTAGATGCAGCAAAGACCGCATTGGCAGCAGGAGCGAAAAAGCTCTTGATTGGCCACTTCTCATCGCGCTACAAAGATCCAACACCGTTATTGGAGGAGGCGAGAGCTATCTTCCCTGAAACCTATATCGCCAAAGAGGGCGAAACATTTAAGATATAATTATGATAACTCGAGCAGAAATACTTTCCATCAAGGCACTTGCGACCAAGCAGGGACGCGAGGAGTTGGGTGCATTTATTGCCGAGGGCGAGAAGCTTGTAGGCGAGATTCGCAACTCCGATTTTCGCATTCGTAAAATATACCAGACGAAGCCCATTTTTGCTGAGGGTGAGATGGTTAGCGAGAAGGAGATGGAGCGTATTTCGCAACTCAAAACCGCCAATTCGGTACTCGCAGTTGTGGAGATGCCAAAGAGCCGACTCGCCTCGGTCAAGCCCGACACAAACCTTGTCTTGGCTCTCGACCGCGTGCAAAACCCGGGCAACCTCGGCACTATAATTCGCCTAGCAGATTGGTTCGGAATCTCGGATATTGTCTGCTCGGAGGATACGGCCGACTGCTTCAATCCGAAGGTTGTGCAGGCGACAATGGGTGCTATCCTGCGCGTGCGCGTACACTATACTAATTTGGCAAAGTGGCTCGGTGAGCAACGCGGCGTAAAGGTTTATGGCACATTCCTCGAGGGCGAAAATATCTACTCGATGGCTCTCGACAAGAACGGCGTAATTGTGATGGGCAACGAGGGACAAGGGGTATCGTCGGAGGTTGCATCAAAGGTTTCGCACAAGCTCCTCATACCGCCCTACCCTGCCGACCGCTGTGGCTCGGAATCACTAAATGTGGCGGTTGCAACTGCCGTAATATGTTCCGAATTTCGCAGAAGATAGAGTAGAATGCAAAATGCAGAATGCAAAATTAGGAAATCACTATGTTACTGCAAGATAGACTCGAAATCTACCGCCTGATTCTCGCTTCGGCATCGCCTCGACGCCGCGAGCTCTTGGCGGCTTGCGACCTCGACTTTGTGTTGGCCGAAAAGTTCGAATGCGAGGAGTGCTACCCCGCAGATTTGGCCGCCGAAAAGGTTGCCGAATACCTCTCGCAACTGAAGAGCAACGCCTACCCTCACGCGCTTGGCGAAAAAGATATCTTGCTTACCGCCGACACGGTGGTTATCCTTGGCAAGATGATTCTTGGCAAGCCTCGCTCCGAGGAGGAGGCCATCGAGATGATTCGCTCACTCTCAGGCTCGACACACAAGGTGGTTACGGGCGTTACGCTCCGCACCACATCGCAGAGCATCTCATTCTCGGCCGAGAGCCTTGTATCGTTCCGCGCACTCGAAGAGGAGGAGATTCGCTACTACGTAGAGAAGTATCGCCCACTCGATAAAGCGGGCGCCTACGGCATTCAGGAGTGGATTGGCTACACCGCCATCGAACGTATCGAGGGCTCGTTCTACAACGTTATGGGCCTGCCCGTACAACGTCTCTACTCGGCCCTAAAAGAGCTTATTTAAAGGATATAATAATACAAGAAGTCTGCCTAACGCAATGTTAGGCAGACTCTGTATTTATGGTACGGGATCGTAGCCTGAGCCACCCCACGGATGGCAGCGAGCGATGCGCTTGGCTGCAAGCCAGCCGCCCTTGATGATGCCGTGCTTGCGAATGGCCTCGATGGCATATTGCGAGCAGGTGGGTGTGTAGCGACACGCAGGCGGTGTGAGTGGCGAAATACACTTTTGGTAGAAGCGTATCAGCAAGATGAACGGAAACGCCACAACACGTCGGAGGCTACTTGCAAAGGTTGTCCAAAATCCGCTTTGTGGCATTTTCGATAGTTTTATAGTCGAGCACCTCCTTGGTCGAATAGATGAGCGCCACCTGAAGATGACGAGGCTCTCCCGCAGAGAGAATCGCCTTGTTCAGACGATAGGCCTCGCGCATACGACGGCGAACAACATTTCGTTTATTGGCTCGCTTGAGGAACTTTTTCGGTGTGGAGAAGAGTATCTCGGCCTGCAAATCCTCGGCACTCTCGGCATAGACCACATAGCGCAATGGATAGACAAAGCCTCCGCGTCCCTCCGAAAATAGACGACGAATAGCCCCAAACGAGTGCAATTTCTCCGATTTAGGTAGGCTGTTGTCCATAATTTGCTAGATTGCTACTACTTCTTCGAGCGACCCTTCTTTGCGAGACGGCTCTGCTGTGTACGCAAGAACTCCTCCTTCTGCTCGTTGCTCACATAGGCCACATCGTCCACGCTCTTGCCCTTGCGAACATCCTGAATATAGATGTCGACAGCCTTAGCCAACGATGGCGCAGCTGGGGTTGGGGCGTTAGCCTTGACGTGGATGCCATTCTCGACTGCAAGCTTGAGGGTTCCCTCACCAAATGTAGCGATTGTAGGCATCTCCTCGACCGGCATCTTCTCGCAGATGCTCTTCACATCCCATGGCGAGTAGAGCAGCACCATATCGTACTCCTTGAGCTTCTCGGCCGAGATGTCGGTGGCTACCGTGCGGGCCAAGATGATAGGTGTGTAGTTGATATTCAAGCGAGTGAGAGCCTCGGGAATCTCGGGCTTGTGTGGCTCGCTGAGCGAGAGGAGAATCTTCTCTGCCTTATTCTTTACGACCAACTCGATAAGACCCTGGAATGAGCCGTCGGCAAACGAAATCTTACGCTTGCGGTATACGATATATTTCTGCAGATAGAGTGCAATGCTCTCGGTCGAGCAGATATACTTCATAGTCTCGGGTACGGTGATACGCGCATCTTCGCAGATGTGGAAGAAGCTATCGATGGTGGTACGCGAGGTGAAGATAATCGCGGTGTGGTCGAGGATACTGATTCGCTGACTGCGAAACTCCTTTGGGGTAATGCCGATAACCTTGATAAGCGGATTGTAGTCAATCTCTACTTCGAGGCGTTTTGAGAGTTCGTAGAATGGCGACTTCTCGATAATGGTCGGAGCGGGTTGTGCTACGAGGATTTTGTTAATGGTATTACTCATATTTATTCCGTGTTTTCTGCATACTTAGCGCACTATCGGAGCAAGCAACAACGATAGTGGGAAAATTTCCAGGGCGCAAAGATACAAAATCCAATGGAAAATAGAAAATCTTTGTGAACGAAAGAGTAAAAAAGAGTCTTTGATGAACAATATCAAAGCTATAAGGCTCACTGCAGCAGCACCATAAAGGGTGATAATAGCAATATTATCCTCGGTCAAAAGAGTTAAGATAATCAGCGGTGTAAGCAAAATCATGGCGGTGCTGAAGTGCAGAATCTTTATGTGCCAAATGTTCGAGCAGGCCCTTTTGTGCTCACTCACCAAACCCACCAAATAGAGCATACCTCGTTCGGCAAATATCACAGCAAAGAGCCCCGCAAAGGCCATTCCACCAACCATCCACACCGATATATCACCCACGCCACTAAGCAGTTCGGCAACTCTATCCATCACCAAAAGGCGCATCACCAAGAGTGAAATCAGCGATATTCCGGAGATGCCGGTAAAAATCTCGATATTACGAATTTCTGACGAAAAAATATGCAAATCGGAGCGACTGCCGCTACCAACAAAGGAGGCCAAGAGCAGTCGAATAGGGTTGCTATAGCGTACCAATATAAATATAAAGATGAGAGCCGCCACTCCTGTAGCCACCTGATACCACGAACCCAAGAGCGCAACGCCCGAGATGACATTGTCGTCTACCTGCTCGACAACACTGCTCGTTGCTCCAAAGAGCTCTTCGGCCGATATTGTATTTAGCGTCTGCTCCATACTCTCTCGATTATGCTTTTTTGAGTGTTACGCGGAAGGTGGTACCCTTGCCAACCTCCGACTCCACTACGGCTATCTTTCCCTTGTGATACTCCTCGACAATGCGGCGCGAGAGCGAGAGTCCAAGACCCCAACCTCGAGTCTTGGTGGTGAATCCAGGCTCGAAGATGCGCTTCCACTTCGACTTGGCTATACCCTTGCCCGTATCCGAAACATCGACCCAAACATGCTTAGCATCCTCGCCTATGGTGACCGTGATGGCGCCATGGCCCTGCAATGCATCGAGGGCATTCTTCATCAGATTCTCCACAACCCACTCGAAGAGTGCGGCATTGAGTTTGGCCTTAACAGGGCTGATGGCCAATCCGTTATAGTCGAGCGTAACATTGCGCGGAATGCGTCTACGGAAATACATCACCGAGTTGCCCACAACCTCGTTCAGCGACTCCACCGTGAGTGGCGCCTCCGAGCCAATCTTCGAGAAGCGGTCAACAATCTTCATCAAGTGGGTCAAATCCTTCTGCATCTCGTCCACAGCCATCTGGTCGACAGGCTGCTCACGCAGATACTCTATCCAGCCAAGCAATGAGGATGTTGGTGTGCCCAGCTGGTGCGCCGTCTCCTTGGCGAGTCCCACCCATACACGGCTCTGCTCGCCCTGCTTCATCGAACGGAAAGCCATAAATATCACTATCACAAAGACCACGATAATGAATATCTGTATGTAAGGGAAGACGTAGAGGGTGTCGAGCGTGAGCGAATGGCCATAGAATATTATGTGATTGTGGGTGTCGGTCCACCAAAACTTCACCACAATAGGTTTGTTGTCGCTGGCCATATCCTCGAGGGTCTCGTGCAAACGCTCGGGGGTGGAGATATCCTCCGGCGGAATGAGGTGAGAAGAGATAACACGCAGATTCTCGTCGGTGATGATGAATGGGATATTGTTGCGATTCGAAATGATACTCTCGATGAGCGGATCGTTGATGTAGTCGCCCATAGCGTCGCGATTGACGCGCTCCATTGCCGCAGCCCAAAGCTCCACATCGTGCTTCTCCTTGGTGTGCAGGGCCTCGGCCATACGATTGGTCATCCACAACGAGACGCCAATAAGTATGGTGGCGAGTATAAGAACTACAACTCGACCATGCTCGAATATCTTATTTTTTAAACCTCGCAACATAGCTTCGCGCTACTTTCGCTGTGTATCCTGCGAGGTGAGAATGCGCTCGAACTCCGCCTTGTTGGCAAGAGTCTTAATGGCCTCGTTGAGCTCCTCGTCGCCACTCAACGAGTTGGCTATCACACCTTCGGCATAGCCATATCGCAACACAATATTCTGGTTTATCTGCTCGATGATGTCGTCGCGGAAGGTCTCGAAGCAGCTACGCTTATCGTCGTTCAGACCCTTGTCGATAGCCGACAAAGCCTCGTCGAGCGAGAAGTTGCGTTCCTTCTTGAGCGCAGTACGCAACTTCTCGAGTGCAGCGCGCGACTCCGACTTGTAAGGTATGTCGCGCTCGACAGCCATAGCCACAAAGTCGGCATAGTCCTTGTCGCTAATCGAGAAATTCTTGAGATCGATAGGTGTAGCGTGGTGCTGCTTGTAGTAGACATCGCCATAATCTTCGATAGCACCTGTCAAATAGAGAATCACAGCAAACGAACTGATGTTCTTGCTCTCGACCTTTTTATCAGGCATTATACCGCCTCCGTCGTAGACCTTGCGACCTCGCGAAGTCTTGAACTCGTTGATAAGCGAGTCGGCAACCACCTCGGCGCGACCCTCCTTCGAGTAGTTCAGAGCCTGAATGCAACGGCCCGAAGGGATGTAATATTTGGCTGTGGTAATCTTTGCGCAAGCATTATAGCCCAAAGGTATTGTGCTCTGCACCAATCCCTTACCGAAGCTTCGCTGACCAACAACCACGCCGCGATCCAAGTCCTGAATAGCACCAGCCACAATCTCGGCCGCCGAAGCACTATTGCCATTAATCAGCACCACAATAGGTATGGACGGCAAAAGTGGCTCGTACTGAGTATAGAGTTTTTGAGGTGTACCCTTGCGGCCTCGCATCTCCACCACCATTGTGCCCTTTGGCACAAACAACGAGAGGATATTTACGGCCGAGCTCAACAAGCCTCCGCCATTATTTCGGTAGTCGAGCACCAGCGAACGCAACTCGCCCTCGCTCTGCAAACGAAGAATTGCGGCACGCATATCCTCGTAGCACTTGTCGGTGAAGTCGGCGTGACGAATATAGCCCACACCCTCAGCCACATAGCCCGAATAGGTGATGCTTGGAATGGCGATACGCTGACGACGAATCTTGAGCTCCTCGCGCTCACCCGTGAGCAGACGCTCGACAGTAACCTTAACCACCGTGTTTGGCTCGCCACGCAGGCGCTTGCTGATATCCTCAACTTTGGCACCGCGCATATCTTCGCCCTCTATGGCCACAATCTTATCGCCAATCTTAAGGCCACACTCATCGGCCGGAGAGCCCTTGTAAGGCTCGGCTATAATAACATAGTCGTCCTTCTTGCGAATGAGCGAACCCACACCTCCGTAACGACCTGTGGTCATCTGCTCGAAGCTTGGCATATCCTTCTCGGGGATGAAGCTGGTGTATGGGTCCAACTTCGAAACTATACCCTCGGCGCCATTACGCATCATCTCGTCGGAGTCTATCTTATCGACATACTCGTTGGAGAGGGCATGCATGAAGTTGACCATAATCTCCATATTACGGCCCAAGCCAAAGTCGTTGCGTGTTGCAAAGACTCCTGCCGAGAAGATAACTACGGCAGCAACCAACAAAAGCGTATATTTCAGAATCTTACGTCCCATATTACTCTATTCCAACTCTTCTCTTGTTTGTTATATATCGCTCGGCATCCAAGGCCATACGCGCAGCAATGCGGCGTAAGCCCGAAACCTCTATCTTGTCGCCACACTGACGCACTCGCACCTCATCCTCGAATAGCATCACCACGCGGCGCAATCCCACGGCGCGATAGATCAACTCTCCCTCGGTCTCGGCAACGAGCTTCAAACCTGTAAAGTCGGCAGCGCGATTAATCTGCTCGCGATCGACCACGATATTGCCCTCGACCGCACGCTTCACATAGCCAAAATATGGGTAGGTCAAAGCCAACGCTATCACCGCAACAACCATTCCCAAGCCTCGCCAGCCTTCGAAATTATACTCCATACGCTGCAGGAATGTTATACCAAATGGATTGTTGTACTGATGCATAACCCACGATAGGCCTACATACAAAACGCAAACTGCCACCAAATATTTTACAGCACGAACTGTGTATCTCTCCATAAAACTTAACTTTTTAACTCTAAACCTTTTTTAACCTATTGAAGCAACAGCCTCGGCAACTTCTTCCATCAGCCATTTCGGTGTGGACGTTGCGCCACAAACACCTGCGCTCTCGGCACCTTCGAACCATTCGCGCTGCAACTCGCTCGCCTCCTCGATATTGAAAGAGCGATCGTTAGCCTCGCGACAGATATTGTACAACACCTTGCCATTGCTCGACTTGCGACCACAAACAAAAATAACGACATCGTGCTGCAGGGCAAACTCGCGCAGATGCTTCTCGCGCGAGGATACTCGGCGACATATTGTGTCATCCACATAGAGCATCTCCTCCGCCACGATACGCTCGCGCATCTTTGCGGCCAGGCTATTGAACTTATCTACACTCTGTGTTGTCTGCGACAAGAAGTATATTGGACGCGAGAAATCTATCTTTGAAAAGTCCTCCTCGCCCTCAATCACTATAGCTCGCTCGTCGACTTGGCCCGTTAGACCCACCACCTCGGCGTGTCCGTGCTTGCCCAAGATAACCACCGAACCACCCGCAGATGCAACCTTCTCGTAGGCCTCCTTCACCTTGCGTTGTAGGGCGGCCACCACAGGGCAGGTGGCATCTATAATATCCACACCACACTCCTTGGCCTTGTCGTATGTCTTTGGAGGCTCGCCGTGCGCGCGGATGAGCATTCGCTTGCCAACAAGTGCGGGGATATCTGCGTGCGAGATTGTTCGAAGACCAAGTTGCTCGAGTCGTTGCACCTCCACGCGATTATGCACAATATCGCCAAGCGAAGCTACCGACCCCTCGGATAGCGCCTTCTCCGCCTCGGATATTGCCCTCACAACACCAAAGCAAAACCCCGAATTTATGTCAATCTCGACCCGCATAAACGGAAAAGTGAAGGTGGAAAACTAATTCTGCATTATGCATTCTGCATTTCCGTCTGCACTCGTGCAAACTCCTTGTCGAACCACTCCATCTGCTCGGCTACGGTCATATAGCTATTGTCGAGCACAATGGCATCCTCGGCCTGCTGAAGTGGCGAAATCGCGCGTGTCATATCGGCCTTATCGCGCGAGACAACATTGTCCAACACCGCCTCGAACGCTACGTTGTCGCCCTTGGCCGTAAGTTCGGCATAGCGACGCTCGGCACGCACCTTCGCATCTGCCGTCATAAAGATTTTGAGCTCGGCATTTGGGAAAACCACCGTACCGATATCGCGACCATCCATCACAACACCCTTTGAGCGACCCATCTCCTGCTGCATTGCAACCAACTTCTCACGCACCGCACCAATAGCACTCACGGGGCTCACGCAGTTCGAAACCTCGATGGTACGAATCTTACCCTCGACCAAGTCGCCATTCACATAGATGTCGCTGGCTCCACGCTGTGGATTGAAGCGGAAGGTGATAGCAATCTCGTCGAGAAGCTTCACTACAGCATCCTCGTCTACCATACCCGAACGGATAGCTCCGTGCTCGAGAGCATAGAGGGTTACGGCGCGATACATAGCGCCTGTGTCGATGAAAATATAGCCAAGTCGCTGAGCAATGCTCTTGGCGAAGGTGCTCTTTCCGCACGACGAAAATCCGTCGAGCGCGATGATAATCTTTTTATTTGGGTGTTCCATTGAGTGTTGGTGTAAGAACTGTAGATAGTATTGTTATGACTCCGAGGAGTCCGATAATTACTCCTGCTACTCTATTAATGAGGTGCATATGCTGAGGCTGGAAGCGACTACGGAAGAGGCTGATGATGAAGGTGAGAACAAACCACCACGCCGCAGCACCAATAAAGAAGCCGCCCAAAACCAACATACTTGTCACAATCGAAGCGGTATCGCGCGAGCCGTCGTGCGGCTCCACACCCAACATTGCAAAGAAGGCGAAGATGTAAGGTATTACCGTAACGAAATTGGCCATCGTAAAGCCAAACATCGAGACAAAATCGCGCCACGAACCTATCGAGCCTGTATGGTTGCGTCGCACCTGCGGAGCTGGCTTCTGGAAGAAGATAAAGATTCCGACAATCACCACGAACACGCCGCCTACAATCGAGATAATATCCTTATACTGCTCGATTTGGCCCTTGAGCAAAGCATAGAAAAAGTATGCTATAACGGCCAACATAGCATCGGCACAGGCAACACCAAGTCCCGACAAAAATCCCGAATAGCGGCTCTTACTGAGCGTGCGTTGAATACACAACACCGCAACGGGTCCAACCGTTATCGACGAGGCCAGTCCAACAAGTATTCCGCGCACCAAAAGATCAGCATTAACACCAATCATAAATATACTCCTTTTTGTTAAGTTGCAATATTGCAAAATACTCTGCAAATATATTAAAAATATATTAATATTCCTACTACTGCGCCCCTACATTTTGTATGCCCCCGCTCGCCTTATGTTTTTTTAATGTTGATAACTTGTTGTGGCGCAAGAGGAATTTACCACAATATTTGCATACTTTTGTGGCTAGAAACTAAAAACATCGCACTAATGAACGACATGAAACAACACGGAATAGATGTAGAGTTGGGTCCCGAAGTAGCAAAGGGTCACTACTCGAATTTGGCAATCATATCGCACTCGACCTCGGAGTTCATCATAGACTTTGCGGCGGTATTGCCAGGCATGCCTAAGGCAAGTGTGCACAGCCGCATCATACTCACTCCCGAGCACGCCAAGCGCCTGCTCCTTTCGTTGCAGGATAACGTTGCTCGCTACGAGACCAACATCAGCCGCATAGAGTTGCAGCAACCACACCAGCCTATAGGCTTCAAAAATCACGGCGAGGCCTAAACCCTCACCAAGCAACCCAATACCAAGAGATGAAACCGCAAAGATTGCAATCGATAGATGCCTTGCGAGGCTTCGACATGCTCTTTATTATGGGCTTCTCGGGCTTTGTCATTGCGCTCTGCTCGCTCTTTCCCGAGGGTAGTCAATGTTGGCTAGCGCAGACCATGAAGCACGTCAAGTGGGATGGTCTGGCGCATCACGACACCATATTTCCGCTATTTCTCTTCTTGGCGGGTCTGTCGTTCCCATTCTCCTACGCCAAGCAGTGCGAGGCGGGGGCTTCACGCCGACAAATCTATCTAAAAATTGCGCGTCGCACACTGCTGCTCATACTCTTTGGGCTCATCTACAACGGACTTTTCAAGCTCGATTTCGCCACTCTGCGCGTATGTAGCGTATTGGGGCGCATAGCCCTTGCATGGTGCATAGCGAGCCTTCTCTACATAAACTTCTCGCGCACCACACGCATCATCGTTGCAGCATCGCTCCTCATAGGTTATTGGCTTGTGGTGGGATTCATCCCTGCTCCCGATGTAGCGAATGGCGACCCACTATCTATGCAGGGCACAATGGTTGGCTACATCGACCGACTCATCACTCCGGGCCGACTCCTCTACGACAATGGTCGCTTCGACCCCGAGGGACTATTCTCGACCATCCCAGCCATAGTGACAGCCATGTTGGGCATCTTCACGGGCGAATATGTGCGTAGCGAGCGCCACTCGGGCAACCGCAAAGTGGTGACTATGTTCGTATCGGCTGCCGTAATGTTGGGCGTGGGCTTGTTGTGGAGCCTCGTCTTCCCTATAAATAAGATGTTGTGGTCGAGCTCGTTTGTGTTGGTTGTGGGAGCATATAGCCTTGCCATGTTTGCGCTCTTCTACTACATTATAGATGTGCGAAGACACGCGCGATGGTCTCTGCCGTTGCAAGTAATAGGATTAAACTCTATAACCATCTATATGGCGCAGAAGATTATCCCATTCAGCCACATAAACAAATTCTTCCTCGGTGGCGCAGCCGAACTGCTACCACCCGAGTGGGGAGTGCTACTGCTGAAGGGCGGATTTGTAGCGGTGTGTTGGTTGTTCCTCTACTTCCTCTACCGCAAAAAGATATTTCTGAAGGTCTAAAAAAGATGCCGCAGGCTTATCGCTTGCGGCATCTCTTATCTATTGCAACAACTATTTGCCTCTCTTTACAAGGAGCAATCCATCGGCATAGGAGTGGAATTTGCTCTTTGGTGCGGTAATCACCACCTTGCCCTTAGTGTTAGGCTTGAATGAATAGCATCCGAGGCTTACCCACTCGCCAGAAGTCTGTCCCACGAGCTTAATATCGCGGAGGTCCATAGCCTTCTCAAGACGCTGCTTGCCAATCTGCACCTTGATATTGACACGCTTATTGATTTTGCCCTTCAGACGCTGATAGGAGTAGAGCTCCCACTCGCCCTTCAACCCCTTCGGCAGGGTGTAAGTGATTGAGCTCTCCTCCGAGCCGCCAAGTCGCACCAGATAGGTTAGACCAAAGCCACGATTGCCCGACTTGCGAAGCCAACCCTCGCCAAGCGAAGCCAACTCCGAGTTGTCGTCGATGAGTATATCGGGTGTTGAGCCATCGAGGTAAGGGTTCTCCTCGAATATGCGGTTAATATCCTTGCTATCAACATCCTGCACCGCCTTGCCCTTAGCCAAATGTGCAGCGATAGCCGAAGCCTGACCCAACACCATAAAGACAGGCTCCATACGGATTGAGCCAAATGCAATATGGCTGGCCGAAAGACATACAGGCACCAAGAGGTTGTCGCACTCGTTACGCTTTGGTGTGATGGCACGATAGGAGATTGGGTAAGGGCCGGCAGTCCTTACCTCGACATTACCCTCGTTCTTCACCATCTTCACACCATTCTTCTCCACCACAACGCGCTTGCAGTTGTGCGAATCCATATTGTAAGCAGCATAGGCTATGCCATCCTCAACCACCACCTTGCGGTCGCAGTCCTTCTGCGTGCAGACATACTCGCCCACCATACGACGCGCCTCGCGGATGTATAGCTGAGGCGAGAAGTGGTTGTTGTCGAGGTACTCATCCTTTGGATAGCCCCAACGAAGCATCTCCTTGCGGATGCTCTCGGGCACACGCTCGTCGTGACCTACGAAGTAGAGCAGACCCTTGGTGTAATCCTCGTGCGCCTTGACAATAGCTTTACGCTCCTCGCGCGAAGCCTCGGGGTAGTTCCAATTGCAACCAATCATATCGGTGGAGAAGCCACCTCGGTTGTTCACGTCGGTCTTGCGGTTAGGCATACGGCTCCAGATGAAGTAGTTGGCCAACTTGCGCTTGTCGGGCTGAGCCTCCATCAAGCGGATGAGCAACTCATACTGCGCAGGGTCGTAATTATCTGGTTTTGTGATAGGTACCAGGTTTTCAGGATTGTCGGTGAGGCAGAGTCGGAAGTTGTAGGCCTGCACCAAGTTATCGCCCACACCAAGGCCATTACACGACATATCCTGAATGTGTGGCAACAAACCACTTGCAGGGTTGCCCTTCTCGACGTATGGGTCTACGCCATCGGGGAATTGGTGATTCTTCTTGTGGAAGTATTCGCCACTCCAAGTCTCGCCATACACCGAGTTATCCTCGCGACCTACGGTGTACGACACGCCCGCAGCAGCGAGCAAATCGCCCTCGTATGTGGCATCGATAAAGCAGTCGGCCTCGATCTTAAGGTTTGGTACCTTGCCACCAAAGGTTGCGCCCACGATGTGGTTACCCCTTTTTTCGACCTTGTCGAGCCACTCGCCCTTGTAGATGGTGATGTTCTTGTGCGAAGCGTACTTCTCCATAATCTCCAACGCCACCTTAGGCTCGAAGGTCCACGCCTCGAGACGGTCGTAGTGGCTACCGAGCTGACGGTAGAACTGCTTGGCTACACCAAGCACCACCTGCTTGTTGCCGATGTCGGTCTGTCCGAGTCCGCCTGTGGTGAGGCCACCGAGACGCTCCTCGGGGCAGACCAATGCCACCTTCATATTTAATTGCGCAGCCGAATATGCCGCCACGACACCTGCCGAGGTACCTCCGTAGATACACAAATCGTATCGTTGAGCAGATGCACTCAACGATACGACTATAGCCGAAAAGATAAGAATAAGTCTCTTCATAGTATGTCTGTTTGTATTTTACTCCTCCAAACGGATGATATTCGCACCAATAGCGTTCAGACGACCCTCGATGTTGCGGTAGCCGCGGTCGATTTGGTCGATGTTCTGAATGGTGCTCACGCCATCGGCACTCATAGCGGCGATAAGCAACGCCACGCCGGCACGGATATCAGGAGAGGACATCTTGGCAGCACGCAACTGGTGCTGATGATCCTGACCGATAACGGCTGCGCGGTGAGGGTCGCAGAGGATAATCTGTGCACCCATATCTATCAACTTATCGACAAAGAACAATCGGCTCTCGAACATCTTCTGATGGATAAGCACCGTACCCTTCGCCTGTGTAGCCACAACGAGGAAAATCGACAACAAGTCAGGGGTTAAGCCCGGCCATGGAGCATCGGCAATGGTCATAATCGAGCCATCGATAAAGCTCTCGATGCTATAGTGATCCTGCTGCGGAATGTAGAGGTCGTCACCTCGGCGCTCCATAGCGATACCAAGTCGCGCAAACTGAGCTGGGATGATACCGAGATTCTCGAACGAAACGCCCTTGATGGTGAGCTCCGAGCGGTTCATTGCTGCCATACCGATGAAGCTACCCACCTCAATCATATCGGGCAACATCGTGTGTGTGGTGCCACCGAGCGACTCCACACCCTCGATTTCGAGGAGGTTCGAGCCCACACCCGTGATCTTTGCACCCATGCGGTTGAGCATCTTGCACAACTGCTGCAAATATGGCTCACATGCAGCGTTGTAGATGGTGGTCTTGCCCTTGGCAAGCACCGCTGCCATCACGATGTTGGCAGTACCTGTCACCGACGCCTCGTCGAGCAACATATAGGTACCCTTGAGCTGCTTGGCACGCACCGAGAAGAAGGACTCGGCGGCGTCGAAGTCGAACTCGGCACCGAGCTTCTGGAAACCGATAAAGTGGGTATCGAGACGGCGACGGCCAATCTTGTCGCCTCCCGGCTTTGGAATGTAGCCCACACCAAAACGAGCCAAGAGCGGTCCGACAATCATCACCGAGCCACGCAGACGCGCACAGCGGTTGCGATAGTCTTCGCTGGTGAGGTAGTCAAGGTTTATATCCTTGGCACAGAACGAGTAGCAATCCTCGCTCAAGCGCTCAACCTTCACTCCCATAGCCTGCAAGAGGTCTATAAGTTGGATGATGTCGAGAATCTGCGGAATGTTATCCACCACGACCTTCTCCTCGGTGAGGAGTGTGGCACAGATAATCTGCAATGCCTCGTTCTTTGCACCCTGCGGTTTAATCTCGCCCGAAAGACGACGACCACCTTCAACTTTGAAATATGCCATAGAGTTCTTCTTTTCTTCGTGTGTTAATAAAGGGTTGTTCTTGGGTTGAAAGCCAACTATTTAATGTGCTCGAGCAACCACTTGTTGCGGTCCTGGAACATCTCGTCGTAGATGTAGTGACCAATCTCGTTGAGAACATAAATCTCCTTGGTTGTAGGCACCGAGTTGTAGACCGAGAACATAGAGGTTGGACAGCAAGTGGTATCGTTGTAGCCGAGGGCCACCTTGACAGGCACACGGGTCTTGCGAGCAAAGTTCACGATATCGTAGTACTTGATGGTCTCCAAAACCTTGTCGTTGCGGAGGTTATCGTCCGACTTTGTGCGGAAGAGGTGAGGCCAACCTGCGCTACGACCATGGAGGTATGCTCCGAGGTCGGCAAGTGCTGGATAGAAGGCGTAGAGGCACTTAACCTTAGGGTTGAGGTAGGCTGTAGTGAACGACAATGCACCACCCTGGCTACCACCGCAAACTGCGATACGATTGACATCTACATAGTCCAAACCTGCAAGAACATCCACTGCACGTGCGCAGCCAATGTATACTCGCTTGTAGTAGTATTTGTCGCGATCCTGGATGTTGATGCGGTTGTAGTTCTTCAATGCACCGTGTTTGAGGTTGCTGTATACGCTACCCTCCATATCGATAGGAATACCGTGGATACCCACCTTCAAGGTTACGACGTCGCCCAAAGCAACCATATCCTTTGCCACTGCGTAAGGGCGAACATTTGCGCCAGGCACCTTCAATACTGCAGGGAACTTTCCTGGCTTGTTAGGCACGGTCATAACACCATAGATAAAGTCCTTCTCGCCGTTGCGGAACTTCACATTGTAGACATTATATTGGTGTGTGCACTGCTCAGGCATAAGGGTAAAGACAGGCTCGAGCGGAATCTTTGCGCTCTCGGCCATAGCCTTCTGCCAGAATGCATCGAAGTCGGCCGGCATAACTGCTGTAGGCTCGATCTTCTCGACATCGAAACCTGCAGTAGCGAGTCCGCGGTGTGTGTTGATGCCATCCTTGACATAGACCTTGCAACGCAAGAATCCCGGCACCTTCATTGTACCGAGCTTGATTACACCCTCACCGTTCTTGAGCACCATCGTCTCGCTCTTGTGAGCCGGCATATTATCCTCCGACAACTCGTAGCGAATCTCCACGTTCTGCATCGGAGAGTGGTGCTTGAGTACCAACACCTTGAATACGGGCTTCTCGCCACACTTGTAGTTC
>JAZLDJ010000043.1:0-1628 GCA_045614685.1 Alistipes sp.
TGCATATCCTTCGAGTACATACGTGCGATGCAGTAGTCGCGGTGGTCGCAACCCGAGCGAGTAGTTATGTCGCCCTCCTTCATCTTATTTACGAAGGCCGGGTCGTTAATCAAGCAACGTGCCATCTGTACCATCTCGAAACCTGCGTCCAAAACCTTCTCGATGCCCTCGCGCGAAACGATACCACCCACATATACGAGCGGACCCTTCAATGCCTCGCGGAATTTCTTTGCATTCTCCAAGAAGAAGCACTCCTCGAACTTATAGTCCTTAATCATCCAATGACCGAACAAGTCAACTACAATCTTCTGCAACCACTCATTCCAGCCCATATAGTAACTCATAGTCTTTGTTGGGATACGACCGCGCATAACAGCCATCGGTGCGCGCGATACGAAGCCCGACGAGAGTACAATACCATTTACGTTGAACTTCTCAATCTCCTTTGCAATTTCGATGCTCTCCGGAATCTGGATACCGCTCTTGAATCCGTCCTCCATATTGTGCTTAACCAGAACTGCGGTACCTGTCTTTGCGGCAGCCTCCATAACCTCGGTCAAACACATCTTCATAAAGCGCATACGGTTCTCCAACGAGCCTCCGAACTCATCGCGACGACGGTTGGTCCACGGCGAGAGGAACTGCGAAATGAGGTAGCCGTGTCCGGCGTGTACCTCTACGCTATCGAAGCCAGCCTCGTGAGCAGTCAATACCGCCTTACCGAAATCCTTCGCAGTCTGCTCGATCTCCTTGTACGACATACGTCGGTGGAAAGTAGGGGAGTAGAGGTTGAAGCCGTGCGATGCAGAAACGGGGAAACTACCAGCGGTTGACCAGTGTGTCATATTTCCACAGTGACCAATCTGAATACCTGCAGCTGCACCCTCAGCGTGAATTGCATCGGTGATATCCTTAAGCGGCTCGATAACTTCGTCGCGCAGCCACAACTGCGAGTTGAACGAAACACCGCTGCGGTTGATTGATGCGTAGGCGAGTGTGGTCATACCAACGCCACCTCGTGCCACGCTAACGTGATAATCCTTCAACTTCTGGGTTGGATTGAAATCCTTGCCCATCGACTCGAACGCAGCCGAACGAATGGTGCGGTTGCGAAGAGTTACTTTGTCGTTGAGTTTGTAAGGGGTAAAGAGTTTCGACTCTTTTAGATCCTTCTTCTCTGCCATATTTATTTTTGCTTTGAGTTTCTTTTAATAGATAAACGGAATGATGCGTTTGCGGTTGAGTTTTGTGAACTCCTCGCCAAACTCACTCTCGTAGCGCTTGCGCAAATCGCCTGCGCGAGGAGCGAGGTTTGCGAATGTCCACCACGCAAATACGACACCTGCCACCGACCACGATGCGATAGCGTAGCCTACCCACTCCATAAACTCGCCAAAGTAGTTTGCCGACGATACGTAGCGGAACATACCTCCGTGAGGAATATAGTGCTTCTTGTCGCCCGGCTTACGCAAGTGGCGAATGATGTAGTCTGAGTGTAAGTTGGTGATGAAACCGAACAACCAAACGGCTACACCGATGTAGATGTATGGTTTGCAGAACCAATCTGCGTAGTAATTTTCTGGTGCAAAGTAGAACAACCAGCCACCCTGCATACAAGCATTCAAGGT
>JAZLDJ010000044.1:0-3053 GCA_045614685.1 Alistipes sp.
CCTACGCCCGAGGAGATTGCCGAAGCCGACCGTATACTCAACGAGGCTTTGGCCCCCTACGTCGAACAAGATATCTATCTGCGTGAGCGTGAACTACGCAAGGAGGTGCTCACGGAGCATGTCTCACCCCACCTGTTCGACCTATCTAAACCTACACCTCCAATAAAACCAATTATTGAACGTGCAGGTGCAACCATAGCCTCATTAGGTAATATTTCGGCTGTGGTTTACAGGGTATATTTAGCTAATTTACTTTTTTAACGATTTACCCTTTTTACCCTTTTTACGGGGGGGGGTAAAAAGGTTAAATTGGTTAAATTGTTAAACGTTTGTGTCGATGATACAATAAAATGTTGAAAAAAGTGCGGAAAGGGCTTTTTTATATAATAAAAAAAGAGTATCTTTGCGCTATGTTTTTGCAAAGAGTACATAGTAAGCCCTTGATGCAGTGTCGCAAGATGCAGCAGATGTTGGGGAGCGTGTGCGGTTAAAAAGGTCTTTACACAAGTGTGTAGCGACCTTTTTTGTTTAGTTGCGCCGTGATAGGATTGAATAGGAGCGCAGTCTGATGACTGCTTGAATAGGAGCGGGCTCAAAAGAGCCCTTAAATAGGATTGAATAGGATAGGCGCATAACCTTTCAGCGCATCCTATCAAGCACCGCAGGTGCGAATCCTATCTAATCCTATAAAGTCCTATCCTCGTTGCGCCGTGATAAAGGTAGGAGCTTGCAAAACAAGAAAAGGAAAATAAACAAAACAATAAAACCACAACAATTATGAAAGTAGCTGTATTGATGGGTTCGACAAGCGACTGGGACGTGATGAAGCAGGCTTGTGAGACCTTGGAGGAGTTGGGTATCGAGTACGAGAAGCGCGTGATTAGTGCACACCGTACCCCCGATTTGATGTATGAGTATGCCAAGTCGGCGCGCGAGCGTGGCATTGGTGCAATTATCGCAGGTGCAGGCGGTGCAGCGCACGTTGCGGGTGTTACCGCGGCGATGACCACCGTACCGGTTATTGGTGTGCCTATCAAGACATCGGCACTCGGCGGTTTGGATTCGCTCTTGTCTATTGTGCAGATGCCAGGTGGTATTCCTGTATCGACCACAGCCATCAATGGCGCAAAGAATGCGGCTCTTATCGCAGCATCTATCTTCGCATTGACCGACAAGGCTATCGAGGAGAAGCTTATCGCCTTCCGCAAGAAGCAGACCGAGGTTGTCCTTTCGGCTACATTGCCTGAACTTTAATTCAAAATTGAGGAATTAGGAGTTAGGAGTTAAAAAAAAAACTCTAATAACCTCTAACGCCCCTAACGCCTCTAACGACCCTAATAAAAAAAGAGTATGAAAAACCATAGAATATATGTCGAGAAGTACGCTCGCTTTCAGGTCGAGGCCGAGTCGCTCCGCAAGGAGTTGAACGAGAACTTGGGCCTTGCAATCGAGGAGTTGCGCGTACTCAATGTTTACGATTTGTTCGGATTCAGCGACGAGCTCGTGGAGCGTTGCCGCTACTCCGTATTTGGCGAGATTGTTACCGACTGCGTGTCGGATGAGTGCGACTACGAGTCGAAGAAGTACCTCGCTATCGAGTATCTGCCAGGTCAGTTCGACCAGCGTGCATCGTCGGCCGTAGACTGCGTTCACTTGTTGGAGCCTGCTGCCGAGGTTAAGATTCGCTCGTCGCGCCTCTATATCTTCGACGAGGGCGTCAGCGAGGAGCAGATGGCAAAGATTAAGCACTACCTCATCAACGCCGTAGAGTCTCGCGAGAAAGACCTCTCAATCCTATCGGAGGCTGAACAGGCAGACATCAAGCCAGTGCCAGTGTTGGAGGGCTTCACCGATATGAAGGAGGAGGATTTGCTGCCATACTGCAAGGAGAATGGCTTGGCAATGAATGCCGACGACTTGCGTTGCGTGGTTGAGTACTTCCGCAGCGAGCAGCGCAACCCAACACAGACCGAGTTGCGTATCTTGGATACCTATTGGAGTGACCACTGCCGTCACACCACCTTCACAACCGAGATTGAGGAGGTTAAGATTGACGACTCGTTTATGCGTAGCGAGTACGAGACTGCGTTGGCAGAGTTCGGCCTTATGCGTAAGGAGCTCAACCGTGAGCAGAAATCGTTGTGCTTGATGGAGTTGGCAACTATCGGTGGCCGCTACTTGCGTAAGATTGGCAAGTTGGACGATATGGAGGTGAGCGAGGAGAACAACGCTTGCTCTATCTTCGTTGATGTAGATATCGAGGGCCAGAAGGAGAAGTGGCTCTTGCAGTTTAAGAACGAGACCCACAACCACCCTACCGAGATTGAGCCATTTGGTGGTGCTTCGACCTGCTTGGGTGGTGCAATTCGTGACCCATTGTCAGGCCGTGCTTATGTATACCAGGCTATGCGTGTAACAGGTGCGGGCGATATATATAAAGGTATAGACGAGACTATCGAGGGTAAGCTCCCACAGCGCATCATATCGCGCAAGGCAGCTGCCGGCTATTCGAGCTATGGTAACCAGATTGGCTTGGCTACAACCCACGTTCGTGAGATTTTCCACGACGACTACGTGGCAAAGCGTTTGGAGGTTGGTGCCGTAGTAGGTGCAGTTAAGGCTGCGGACGTTCGCCGCGAGAGTCCTGCGCCAGGTGATGTAGTGCTCTTGCTCGGAGGCCGCACAGGCCGTGACGGTATCGGTGGAGCTACAGGCTCGTCGAAGCAGCACACCACCGCTTCGCTCGAGGAGTGTGGCTCGGAGGTGCAGAAGGGAAATGCTCCTGAGGAGCGCAAAATTCAGCACTTGTTCCGTCGTGGCGACGTTACTCGTCTGATTAAGAAGTCGAACGACTTCGGTGCGGGAGGTGTATCGGTGGCTATCGGTGAGCTTACCGATGGCTTGGATATCTACCTCGACCGTGTACCAGTTAAGTACAACGGCTTGAACGCTACCGAGTTGGCTATTTCGGAGTCGCAGGAGCGTATGTCCGTAGTGGTTGAGAAGAAGGATGTGGAGGCTATGGTAGCCCTCTGCCACGAGGAGAATGTGGA
>JAZLDJ010000045.1:0-14204 GCA_045614685.1 Alistipes sp.
GCACAAGCGACTGTCATTTGGCAGTCGCTTTTTTTGTACGGATAAAGGGACTCGGTCAGCTTGTGGCGCCTCGGCAGACTTGTCTGCGCTGGATTATGAGCGTAGGCGAATTGCTTTGCAATTTTAAGCATCGTGTGTATAGTCGAAATAGTAAATAAATTTCCTATTCGCCTATCCTCCCAACACTTGCAACTTCGTTGCTCGCCTACGCTCCTATCTTTGCTTGGTCTGCTCTCGGCTGCTGCCGCCGTTCGAGTCCCAGCGATGGGAAAAGTGAGTTTGCAGTGGAGAGATTTCTGAATCGTCATTGCGAGAGGAATAGCAACGTGGCAATCTCTGTTCGATATTTCTTGAAAAGCACAGCGTATTTTGCAGTTTTTGAATCGGAGATTTGCATAAGTCGATTTATCTTGTTACATTTGCATTAACAATTTAATTTTAACCTAAAAAACGTAAAACTATGAAGAAATTTAAGTATTTGCTCATCGCTTTTGTAGCAGCAGTATTGTGTTCTTGTGCGATGTCTGTTGAAGAGGTAGCTGAAGAGGTTAGAGATGATATCAAGACCAAACTTGAGTCTCAAGGTAACACCAATGTTCAAGTTGGCGAAGTTGTGCTTGTACATAAGGGAGGAAATGACTATACAAGTGTTGTCAGAGTATCAGCAAATGGATACACTCAAGACTGTTCACTTTATGTGACATTCGATGGCGAGTCATACACTTGGGAGTTATTTGAATAGTACATAGATTCATAATAAACGATAATGAAGGAGAGCTTATAAGTTCTCCTTCTTTTTTTTTAGTAATTGAGGATAGTATATGAGGCGTTTGGGGCATTAGCGTCGTCAGGAAGTCTCAAGAGCACAGAATCCCTTGAATCCCCATATCCCCTCCATAATCTAATTTTGCGAGGCAAGGTGCGAAATATGGCACCATTCTTGTCTGCTATCAGGGCAAAGGGAGTGGTCGGACAAAAGGTAATTATTCTTTATCTTTGATATGTTTACACATCTTTCTGTTATTTTCTGTTTGCACGCGCCGGCCCTCCTTTTTTTTAGTTGAGAGTTGAGAGTGAAAAGTTGAGAGATAGTATGTCTTATCTCTTTTTTAATTTTTAATTAAAAATTCTCAACTCTTAACTCTTAACTCTCAACTTTTTTTTCTATCTTTGTGCGATATTGTGTAGATATGGCAGATTTCAAAAAGACAAATATTCGCAACAAACGCGCTACTTTCGATTACGAAATACTCGAGGAGTATATCGCAGGCATCGTATTGGTGGGCACCGAGATTAAGTCCATACGTCTCGGCAAGGCCTCGATGGTGGATTGCTACTGCTACTTCGAGAAGAACGAGCTTTGGATTCGTGGCGTAAACATCTCGGAGTATGCGTGGGGCACCTGCAACAACCACATCCCAAAGCGTGACCGCAAGTTGCTGCTCAATCGCAAGGAGCTCTCGAAGCTTTCGCGCGCGCTTCAGGACAAGGGTTTGACCGTTGTGGGTCTGCGACTCTTCCTCAACGAGCGAGGCTTGGCAAAGGTGGCTATCGGTTTGGCTCGCGGACGCAAGTCGTACGACAAGCGAGAATACCTGAAGGAGAATGACGCAAAGCGTGAAATGGATAAAGCAATGAAGAAATGGCACTAATTTTAGCGATAGAGACAGGAACAGATATTTGCTCGGTGGCATTGGTTCGCGATGGCGAGCTCATAGCCCTACGCGAGAGTGACGAGGAGCGCAACCACGCCAAGAAGATTGCAGTTTTCGTGGATGAGCTGTTGCGCGAGTACAACATTGCAGCCGACGAGTTGGAGGCTGTAGCCGTAAGCAAGGGCCCAGGTTCGTATACAGGCTTGCGTATTGGCGTATCGTTTGCCAAGGGTTTGTGCTACGGGCAGAACATTCCATTGGTGGCTGTAGGCTCGCTCGACTCGTTGGTAGAGGTTGCTCGCGAGGATTTCGAGGCGGGAATCATCGACATCGAGAATTGGAACGAGGCTCTCCTCTGCCCAATGATTGATGCTCGTCGTATGGAGGTCTACACCCAGCTCTTCAATGCCGAGGGCGAGGCGCAGAGCGAGGTCGAGGCAAAGATTATCGACGCAGAGAGTTTTGCCGAGGAGCGCAAAGGCAAGCCATTCGTAATCTTCGGCAGTGGAGCCAAGAAGTGCGAAGAGGTGTTGGATGGGGCATCCTTCATCGAGGTAGTTCCATCGGCACGCGGTATGGCACGCCTTGCCGAGAAGGCCTTTGCCGAGGGTAAGACCGAGGATGTGGCCTACTTCGAGCCATTCTACCTCAAGGACTTTGTGGTGGGCACAGCAAAGAAATCGCTGCTCGAAAGAGTAATGAAATAAAAGGAAACATTAACACATTATAAAAACCAAAATTATGTCAGAATTTATCTATCAGGAGCCGCTCCCAATCGAGCGCGACAACACTGAGTATCGTCTTGTGACGAAGGATTATGTAAAGGTCGTTGAGTGCGATGGCCGCAAGATTTTGAAGGTTGATCCTAAGGGTATCGAGCTTCTCGCTAAGGAGGCTTACAACGACGTATCGTTCTACCTCCGTTCGGCACACTTGCAGAAGTTGAACAACATCTTGAATGACCCTGAGGCTACCGACAACGACAAGTTTGTGGCATACACCATGCTTATGAACTCGTGCGTAGCTGCCGAGGGTGAGTTGCCAACCTGCCAGGATACAGGTACTGCAATCTGTGTTGCTCACAAGGGCGAGGACGTTTGGACTGGTGCTGAGGATGCTGAGTACATCTCGCGCGGTGTTTACGAGACCTACAAGGAGCGTAACCTCCGCTACTCGCAGGTTGTGCCTATCACTATGACCGACGAGCACAACAGCGGCACAAACCTTCCTGCACAGATCGACATCTATGGCGGTCACCCAGGTATGGAGTACGACTTCCTCTTCCTCACCAAAGGTGGTGGCTCGGCAAACAAGACATTCCTCTATCAGCAGACCAAGGCTTTGTTGAACGAGGAGTCGCTCGTTAAGTTCTTCAAGGAGCACATCAAGGATCTCGGTACTTCGGCATGTCCTCCATATCACCTTGCAGTTTGCATCGGTGGTACTTCGGCTGAGATGTGTCTCGCAACCGTGAAGAAGGCTTCGGCTGGTTACCTAGACGAGCTTCCAACCTCGGGCAACGAGGGTGGTCGCTGCTTCCGCGATTTGGAGTGGGAGGAGAAGATCCTCAAGATTTGCCAGGAGATGGGTATCGGCGCACAGTTTGGTGGCAAGTACCTCGTACACGACGTTCGCGTAATCCGCGCACCTCGTCACGCTGCTTCGTGCCCAGTTGCTATCGGCGTAAGCTGCTCGGCAGACCGTAACATCAAGGGTAAGATTACCCCAGAGGGTATCTTCGTAGAGCAGTTGGAGAAGAATCCTGCACGCTTCCTCCCGGCTGAGGCTCCAGCAATGTCGCCAGCAGTAGATATCGATTTGGACGAGGGTATGGACAAGGTACGCGAGACTCTCTCGAAGTACCCTATCAAGACTCGTTTGAACCTCAAGGGTACTCTCATCGTAGCTCGTGATATCGCTCACGCACGCATCAAGCAGATGCTCGACAATGGCGAGCCTATGCCTGAGTACTTCAAGAACCACCCAGTATACTACGCAGGTCCTGCTAAGACCCCTGCTGGCTACGCTTCGGGCTCGTTTGGCCCAACCACCGCAGGTCGTATGGACTCGTACGTAGACCTCTTCCAGAAGGCTGGTGGCTCGATGGTTATGGTTGCTAAGGGTAACCGCTCGAAGGCCGTTACCGACGCTTGCCAGGCAAACGGCGGTTTCTACCTCGGCTCGATTGGTGGTCCTGCTGCAATCCTTGCAAAGAACTCTATCAAGAGCGTGGAGGTTGTAGACTTCCCAGAGCTCGGCATGGAGGCAGTGCGCAAGATCTATGTGGAGAACTTCCCTGCATTCATCATCGTGGATGACAAGGGCAACGACTTCTTCGCTGAGTTTGCACACTAAGATATAAAGGTTCGAATACCTACGGACAAGGTGGCTGACTACCACCTTGTCTGACAATAAAAATTGGATTTTTGCGTTTGTTTTTTGTATATGAAAACACTTCTCAGAAAGATACTAACTCTAGCAATCCTACTCTGCGCGACGCTAACGGCGTGGGCCGAGGATAAGGTTTCGTTCAAGGCCGAAGCCCCGATGACTGCAACTGTGGGCGAGTACTTTAGCGTAAGTTTCGAACTCAACGCCAAGCCCGACAACAACACCTTCGAGGCTCCATCGTTCGAGAACTTCGACGTATTAGCAGGTCCCTCTGTTTCGCAAGGCTCGTCTATCCAGTGGATAAACGGCCGACAGACCTCGAGTGTATCCTACTCTATGACCTACGTGCTCTTACCGCAGAAGGTGGGCCTCTTCACCATTGGCTCGGCCTCGATTGAGGTGAAGGGTAAGCGCTACACATCGCAGCCAATCGACGTGGAAGTACGCCAAGGTCAAGATAGCGGCGCACAGCAAAGCGAGGAGCAGTCGGGCGAGAATGTTGCCTCGAGTCGTATCGAGAAGGATGACCTTATCTTACGTTTCGATATCTCGAAGCGTTCGGTCTACAAGGGCGAGCCCGTACGTGCCATTCTTAAGCTCTATAGCCGTGTGCCTATAGCAGGAATAGAGCACGCCAAGTGGCCAACATTCGACGGATTCTGGAGCCAGAAGGTAGATATCGAGCAGGGCCCTTTCCGCGAGACGCTAGACAACAAGGTCTACGAGGTATACAACCTTGCCGAGTATCTGCTCTACCCACAAAAGGATAATGCTGTAACCATCGAGCCAGCCGAGATGACCGTGATGGGACAGGTGGTTGTGCAGAGCAACTTCCCTGTCGATCCATTCTTCGGTGGAATGAGTCAGCGCTACAACGTACGTCGCGAACTGAAGACCGCACCTATAACGATAAATGTAAAACCATTGCCCGAGGGCGCTCCAGCGTCGTTTTCGGGTGCTGTAGGACGCTACACCCTTGCTCACAACCTCTCGGCAACCGAGGTGGCGGCAAACTCGGCCGCAACCCTGCAACTCAAGATTTCGGGTACGGGTAATCTGCAATTTATCACCGCACCGCAAATCACATTGCCCGAGTCGTTCGAGCGCTACGAAGTGAAGAGTGAGGAGCATATCGAGAATCGAGCATCGGGAAGCGTGGGTTATCGCAAGTTCGACTATCCGTTTATTGTGCGAGCCGAAGGTAGCTACGACATTGCACCCGCAGAGTTCAGCTACTTCGATGTCGATAAGGGCGAGTATATCACCCTTGCAACACCTCCAATGAAGATTGAGGTGACGCCCGACAAGAATAGCGCATTGGCACAGCAGACTATCGTTACAGGACCCTCGCGTGAGGATGTACGACTCCTCGGCGAGGATATCCGTTTTATAATATTGGGCGAGGCGAACCTTTGCTCGGTGGTTGCGCCACTCGTTCTCTCGCAGATATATTGGCTGATAATGTTAGCACTGCTCATTGCAGCCATAGTGGCATACTTCGTAGTTCGCAAATACATTCGCGACAATAGCAACGTGGTGCTGGTCAAGGGCAAGCGCGCCAACAAGATGGCTGTGCAACGTTTCCGCATAGCCGAGAAGTACAAGCGCGAGCAAGACCGTCGTGCCTTCTACGAGGAGATGTTGCGTGCAATGTGGGGATACCTTAGCGACCGCTTCAATATTCCGGTTTCCGACCTCACTCGCGAGATTGTACGCGAAACATTGAGCGAGCGCGGAGCAGCAGACGAGGCGGAGGGCATCTTAGCTGTGATTGCACGATGCGAGGAGGCGCAATACTCACCTTCAGCATCGGCCGAGATGACCGAGATATACGAAGAGGGCGTCGAGGCGGTATCGAAAATTGAGTCGGCCATTAAAAAATAGCAAACAATGAAGCGATTTATTATATACACACTACTGTTGCTCTCGATGGCAACAGCCATTGCACAACCAAGCTCGTCGGAGCGATGGAATGCCGGCAACAAGGCCTATATGAATGGCTCGTACGATAAGGCAATAGAGGAGTACCACGCCATTTTGAAGGGTGGCGAATACTCGCTTGAGCTATACTACAACCTAGCAAACGCCTACTTCAAGAGCGACAGTCTGGGTAAGGCCATACTCTACTACAACAAGGCTCTGCGCATAGACCCATCGCACGAGGATGCTCTCCACAACCTCACGCTTGCCGAGGCTCGCACCAAGGATAAGATTAACGAGGTGCCCGAGTTTTTCCTCAACGGATGGATGCGCTCGATGCGTGATAGCTTGAGTTGCAACGCGTGGAGCGTGTTGTCTATAATCTGCTTTGCAATATTCTTGGCTGGCGTACTGCTATTTATGCTTGCTTCGGCCATCGGATTGCGTAAGGCTGGATTCTACAGCGCCATATGCGCCCTGATTATCTTTATTGCAACCTTTTCGTTTGCCATCTCATCGCGAAATAACATCCTTTCGCACGACGAGGCTATAGTAACGGCATCGGCAATATCCATAAAGAGTTCGCCCGACCGAGCATCGACCGAGCTATTCGTACTCCACGAAGGTACTAAGGTGCGTGTGGTGTCGGAGATGGACAATTGGGCCGAGGTGGTTATAGCCGACGGCAAGAAGGGCTGGACCGAGAAGAGAAACATAGAGAAGATTTAGATTAGATGTCGAAACTTTTAGATAACGTAGTTGGCGAGCTTTCGCGCCTGCCTGGCATAGGTCGCAGAACGGCCTTGCGCTTGGCTATGCACCTGCTCCGTATGGACGAGGAGGATGTGGTTGCTATGGGTGAGAGTATGATTGACTTTCGCACCAAGGTTTGCCGCTGCGCCAAGTGCAACAACCTCTCCGATACGGAGATTTGTGACGTCTGCGCCGACAACTCACGCGATAGGAGCGTGGTGTGCGTGGTGGAGCAAGTGTCGGATTTGCTCTCCATAGAGAAGACCCATCAGTATCGTGGCGTATATAGCGTATTGGGTGGTGTGATATCGCCAATGCAGGGCATTGCCCCATCGGATTTGCGCATAGATTTGCTGCTCGACCGCATAGCGTTGGGCGAGGTGAAGGAGGTGATTATAGCCATATCGGCATCGGTCGAGGGCGAGACCACGATGTTCTACCTCACGAACTGCCTCAAGCGCTTTCCAAACCTGAAAATCACCACTATAGCCCGAGGTATAGGCTTTGGTGACGAGCTCGAGTATGTAGACGAACTAACTATTACTCAGGCCCTTATCAATCGTCGAGAGATATCAAAATTTTAACAACAAACATATCTATTTATTATGAAGAAATTACTTGTTCTTATGTTGGTTGCAGCAACCGTAGTTGGCTGTTGCTCACCTTGTCGTTCGCGTGTGAAGAATGCTAAGCCGCTCGAGGGTACTGTATGGCACCTCGTAAAGGTTGGTGGCGAGAGCAAAACCCTTCCGGCAGATAGCTTCAACCTCATTCTCAAAGAGAATAATGTGGGCGGTGTTGCCGCTTGCAACCGTGTGCTTGGTCAGTATGCTACGGGCGAAAAGTTCCAGTTGCGATTCTCGTCGCTCGGAACAACAATGATGCTCTGCCCTGAGAATGGAGAGTTGGAGCAGCAGTACCTCAACATACTCTCGAAGGTCACACACTACGACATCGACTACAATATGTTGATGCTCATGCAGAATGGCACCATCTTGGCTGTATTCGAGGCTCAACCCGAAAAACAATAACCAATGAAACGACTACTAACTTTTGTCTTCGTCCTCTTGCCACTTGCGGCATTGGCGAATGTGGAGATTACCTCATTGCGAGTGAATGGCCTCAGCGAGGCTACGGGAGTGGATCCAACGGCTCCGGTCTCGTTTAGCTGGAGCGCAACCTCCACCGACAAGGGGGCTTCGCAGCTCGCCTACGAGGTGTCGGTATATCGTGGCGTAATCCGCATTTGGAGCACCGGATATATCAAATCGGACAACACAATCTCTATCCCCTACACAGGGCGACTTCTTCCCGACTGCAACTACTCGGTAGATGTTCGCATTTGGGACAACAAAAACCGCGTATCGAAAACGGCTTCAGTCAATTGGACCACCGGACTTCGCGCCGAAGATTGGAAGGCCGAGATGGTGGGTACGAAGGAGGGTACACAGCCCATCAACCTCCGTCGCGTGGTCACTCTCGACAAGAAGATTAAGCGCGCTACGGCTTACATCACCTCGCACGGTCAGTACGAGGCATATATTAATGGTGCGCGAGTAGGCGATGCCTACATGACTCCGGGATGGACCTCCTACAACAAGCGTCTGCAGTATCAGGCCTACGACGTGACATCGCTCTTGCAGCGTGGCGAGAATGTCGTGGCAGCAGTTGTGGCGCAGGGTTGGTACTCGGGTATGGGCTACCGCACCCGCAATCGCTATGGCGACGACACAGCACTGCTGATGCAGGTGAATGTGGAGTACACTAATGGCGAAAAGGAGGTTATCGCTACCGATGATAGCTGGAGCATTTCTTCGTCGGCAAAGGCTTCGGGCGTGGTTATGACCGACATCTATCATGGCCAGACCACCGATGCTCGACTCATCGACAAGAACTGGACCACCACCGCCTACACCGAAGGTGCAGAGTGGAAGAAAGCCGAAAAGATCGCCTTCGACAAGGCTATTCTCTGCTCTACCGACAACGAGTTGGTCAAGGCGCAGAAGGCCATCAAGCCTATCAAGTATATCGTTACTCCGAAGGGGGAAAAGGTACTCGATTTTGGTCAGAACATCGTGGGTTGGGAGCGTGCTTTGCTCAAGGGCAAGGCGGGCGACACCATCCGCATCTACCACGCTGAGACCCTCGACGAGAAGGGTAACTTCTACACCATAAACCTCCGTTCGGCAAAGGCCACAAGCACCTATGTGATGAATGGTGGCGAGAAGATGCAGTTTGTCCCTTCGCTCACATTCTACGGCTTCCGCTACATCAAGGTAGAGGGCGTTGAGGGAGACCTCAACCTCGAGGATTTCGAGGCTGTGCCCGTATGGTCAGACTTCGCAAATGTGGGCGAGTTCACATCGTCGAACAAACTCATAAATCAGCTCCAGAGCAACATATGGTGGGGATTTCACGATAACTTCCTCGACATTCCGACCGACTGTCCACAGCGCACCGAGCGCCTCGGTTGGACGGGCGATGCACAGGTATTTTTCCGCACCGCAGCCTTCCTCGGACACGTCGAGAACTTCTTCGACAAGTGGCTCAAGGATTTAAGTGCCGACCAGTATGCCGATGGCACAATGCCACGCGTTATTCCAGACATCTACGACAAGAAGCGCCGTGGTCGTGTCGAGGCTTGCGGATGGGCCGATGCCGCCACCATCATACCTTGGCAGCACTATATGGCCTACAGCAACAAGCAGACCCTCGGCGACTCGTACGACGCGATGAAGAAGTGGGTAGACCACCTCATCGCAAAGAGCAAGGATAACAACTACCTCTGGATTGGAGGCTCACACTATGGCGATTGGTTGTTCTACTCGGTGGACAACGACCGCGATGGCGTGTCGGCCGTGACATCGAAGTACCTTATCGCGCAGTGCTTCTTTGCCCACTCGTTGGACAATGTAGCAAAGGCTGCCGAGGTGCTCGGCAAGAGCTACGACGTGGCCTACTACACCGACATCGCAAAGAAGGTGCGCCTCGCCTATCAGAACGAATATGTAACTCCAAACGGCCTCATTTCGAGCGATACGCAGACCGCCTACGTCTTGGCTTTGAAGTTCGATATGTTGCCAGAGAATTTGCGCGCACAAGCCGCAAAGCGATTGGTAGACAACATCAAACGTTATAAGTATCACATCTCGACAGGCTTCCTCGGTACACCATATATCTGTGACGTACTCACCGCGTATGGCTATAGCGACATCGCCTATCGTTTGCTCTTGCAGGAGAGCTGCCCAGGCTGGTTGTATCAGGTGAAGATGGGCGCAACTACCGTATGGGAGCGTTGGGATAGCATCCGTCCAGATGGTTCGATTCCGGACAATGGAATGAACTCGCTCAACCACTACTCATATGGCTCGATTGGCGATTGGCTCTACCGCTCGGCTGTGGGTATCCGCGAGGCTGCACCTGGCTACAAGCGCATCGCGATCAAGCCTCACACGGGAGGTAAGTTCGAGCATATGAGCGCCTCGACCATCACCCCTCACGGCAAGGTTTCGGCAGCATGGAAGGCGAAGGAGAATCGCCTCACCGAGTTGGTGGTGGAGATTCCGTTCAACACCACAGCCGAGATCTTTGTCCCTGCCGAAAGCATCGCTGCAGTGTCGTGTGACGACGCTTCGTTGAAGGCTGCGGGTATGGAGAATGGATATGCAAAATTCTGCGTTGGCTCGGGCAAATACACATTCAGTGTAAAGTAGAGTCATTATAAAATAATGCGACAACAGAAAATCCCCCATTTCGGAGGATTTTCTGTTGCTATTTAGTTGCATATATTCACTTTTTATTCGTACCTTTGCGAGGTAAAGTACAACTACACACTTAAAAACTTTATACTATGAGAAATTTTTACAAATTTTTGTTGGTCGCAGTAGCGTTCTTTGCGTACGCGTGCGTGACTGACACAACCGAAGACCTCGGCGTTGGTTTGGGCAACAACGATGGTCTTACAGAGATTACCCTTTCGCTCGAGGAGTCGCGTACTCAGCTCGGCGAGAAGGCTGGTGACTTGTACCCACTCCAGTGGAGCGAGGGCGACCAAATCTCGATCAATGGCGTTGCTTCGACCGCTTTGAGCGCAAGCGAGGCGGGTAAGACAGCTGCGACCTTCTCGGTGGCAGGTACCCCTGCAAAGCCTTACTGCATCGCCTACCCTGCAGCTCCTGCAGGTCAGGTGTTGTTTGCTGACAAGCAGACTCACGTAAGCAACACAACCTTCGGCTCTGGCGTAGCTACTATGTATGCCTACGCTGAGGATGGTCTTGGCGTTTCGCTCAACCACCTCACCGGCGTCTTGAAGATTGGCGTTGTGGGAGAGGCAAAGTTGGTTTTGGCACAGATCTCGAATGCTAACCGCAAGCCTATCGCTGGTGCTTTCGACTTCGACTTCGCAGAGGGCGAGGCAACTGCTACCGCATCGTCGAAGGAGCTTATCGAGTATTCGTTTGGCGAGGGTGTTCAGCTCTCGAGCGAGCCTACCTACATCCACGCAGTAGTTCCTGCAGGCGAGTACGACGAGTTGTATGTAACCTTGTACGACGAGGATGGTGGCGTGATGTACGCTACAATCAAGGCTGACGAGACCAAGCCTCTTGCAGCAGGCAAGGTGCGTGAGTTCTCGACCAACATCAACTACGTTGCTACCACTTCGGTATTTGTAGTTCGCGATGTTGCTTCGTTGAAGGCATTTGCTGCCGAGGCTAATCTTTCGACCAAGGATGTATTGTTCGTGGCTGATGTGGATATGACAGGCGAGGCTTGGACTCCAATCGAGAACTACGCCGGAACAGTTCACGGAAATGGCTACTCTATCAAGGGTTTGACCGCTCCGTTGTTCGGTACAGTATATTGCTCGATCAAGGGCTTGCACCTGGTGGATGTAAACATTGAGGAGACCGCTTGTCAGTTTGTTGGTGCATTGGCTCGCCACATCACCTCTAACATCTACACAAACACCGAGGGACAACTCAACGACGCTACTCTCGTTGTAGAGAACTGCTCGGTATCGGGTAAGGTTGTATTGAACAACCAGACAGCATTTGTAAACACTTCGCTCAACGATTACGGCGAGTGTGTTGCAGCAGGTTTGATCGGTCGTGTATACGGAACAGATGTAAGCGACTGCGTAAACAAGGCAGATGTCGAGGTTAAGCAGTTCTTCCCTGCGGGACACACCACCGCACTCTTCCCTAGCGTTGGCGGTGTTATTGGTTATGTAAGCTACTGCAACCAGGGCGGTACAGGCACAACCGTTAAGACCATAAGCAACTTGAGCAACTTGGTAAACTACGGTAACATCACAGTTGCTGACTATTCGTACACCGGCGAAACTAATGTTACTAAATGCTCTCCATTAAAGCCTTATGTTGGCGGTGTAGTAGGTTGTGCGCACAACGATAACAAGGAGGGTGAAATGCACTACATCACAAACTACGGAGATGTAACCATCTCAGGAAAGTTGGGCCAGGGTGTATGTCTTTCGGGAACATTCGGATTTATTGGTACATTGAATGGCTCGCACTTCTATAACCACGGAGATATAACCTTGAAGGATTTGGCAGTACGTTATATATATCTTGCCGGTGGCGTAGGATATTGTGGTAGCACAACCGTATTGGACAATGTTCACAACTACGGAGCGGTAACTGTCGAAGAGAGCGCAACTTGCGGTTCAATCATTTGTGGTGGTTTGATTGCATACCAGGCATCGGGTACCGCATATCCGGGCGCCGGACACGGTAGCATCAGCAATAGCTCGAACAGCGCTCCTGTTACAGTATTGTGCAAGACATACCCTGCCGAATTGGTTACCGACAACACTGCCCTCTACTATCGTGTAGGAGGTCTTGCAGGTTGGACACAGCACTATATCGACAACTGTAACAACCTCGAGGGTGGTAAGGTTACTTGTACCGGTACACTCTACCAGGCAGATACATCGAACTACACTATCTGTGTTGGTGGTTTGGTTGGTTACAAGACCGTTAACCCAATCGACAACTCGCGCAATGATGCTCTCATTGATGTCAATTTGGATATGACTACCGCTGAGGGCTACGACTTGACAAAGGTACGCCTCAATCTCGGTGGTATCTCGGGCTATACCAATATGCCTTGCCGCAATGTAACCAACAATGGTGATGTCGTGTTCTCTGGCGACCTCGCAGGTCAGTTGCGTATTGGTGGTGTACTCGGACAAGGTGCATCTGTCAGCGCAGCATTCCCTTCGTACGACAAGTGCGTAAACAATGGTAAAGTAACTATCAAGGAGGGCTCGAAGATGGGCGACCAGTTGATGATTGCTGGTGTGGCTGCCTACATCAACAAGAATAACGAGTGTACCAACAATGGTGCTGTAACCATCGAAAACAATGTCTCTTGGGGTGGCTTAAAGACCTATATCGCTGGCGCTTTGGGTTACACTGCCGGCAATGCCGACAAGGTGACCAACAACGGCCCACTCAAGATTGGTGATGGTTGCAAGATTACTACAACATTTACCACCGATGCCAAGTTGTATATCTATATTGGTGGCTCACTCGGACTCCTCTATGCGGCACAGGCTACAAATATGGAGAACACCGCATTGGGTACCGTAACAGTTGGAAACTCTACTTTTGACGCTATCACATTTGTAGGCGGTTGCCTTGGTGATGCTCCTGCGGTTAAGGAGGATGGCACGACCAAGTTGAACGACCTCGTCGAGAACTGTACAAACCGCGCGGCAATCACCTACGGAGGAAGTTGTTCGATCAACCAGGCTCACTATGTGGCAGGTTGCTTGGCTTATGTTCACGAGGTTGGCACTAAATACTACGCAGCAAAGACCAACAACAACTACAACTATGGCGCTGTCAAAGTCGAGGGTGGTGAGTTCTACGATTTGAAGATAGGTGGTGTATCGGCATACCTTGGTGGTACAACAACCCACGCTTACAACTACGAGAGCGGTACTATCTACTTCAATGCTACAACACGCCGTCACCTCCACTTTGCAGGTGTAGCTCAGGCTATCAAGGATTCATCGACTGATATTGCCAACTATGGCGATATTACCATCGACGGTAAGATTGATCACACACTCTATGGTGCAGGTTGTATCACACTGAACAACAACTACACCCGTACTCGCAACTCGAACCACGGCGACATCACCGTAAATGCCGAGATTGCAACCAACAACTTCATTGGAGGTTTGGTTTACGATAGTGGTGCTAATTTGACATACATCGACTGCCACAATACAGGTAACTTCACACTCGGCGAGAAGGCTAAAGTAGGTTGTCAGACTCGTTGGGGTGGTTTTGTAGGTAAGCTCGAGAAGAATGCAAAGGCTGGCGAGGAGGTTTACAACATCTTTAATGGCTGTAGCAACAGCGGTGATATCATCATCAAGGGCACTGCTTCCGATACCCAATACACCTCGCTCGGTGGTATCTATGGTGCCGCGACCGGTAACACTCGAATTATAAT
>JAZLDJ010000046.1:0-8818 GCA_045614685.1 Alistipes sp.
ATCTAACCTTTCGGAGTATATAGATGATTCTATTGCAATTGCTTGTAATTTAGGCAGTTATTGGAAGAAACAAGAGTTTGAAATGTGCCAAAAAATACAGAAATTAGTCTTTCCGCAGGGTGTTGAATGGGATAAAGAAAAAAGAAGTTTTCTAACCAATAATACAAATTTGTTCTTTGACATAACACGCGCTATATCAGCGAATTACAAAAATGAAATAGATAAAAAAAGAGACAAATCTTTCGACTTGTCTCGTTTAGTTGCGGGAGGAGGACTCGAACCTCCGACCTCCGGGTTATGAGCCCGGCAAGCTAACCAGCTGCTCCACCCCGCGATGTATCTTTACTTTCGAATGAAGTTTCTCGCGTTTTGCAGGTGCAAAGATATGGCAAAAAATCGAGACTTCCAAATTTCAATCGAAAAATATTTCTAAAGATGCAAAGAATAACGCAGGCTCAAACGAGTCTGCGTTATTCTAAATAGTTGATATTGCGCTATTTACTTAGCTTCGGAGCGAATCTCGTACATGTTGTATCCTATGCTGCGGATACCCTCGATAGTTTCGTAGTAAGGGTTGTCGCACACATCGGTAAAGCCCACCTGTAGGTTCTCGCCATCGAAGCGGCCCGTTGTGGCCTGGTCGGAGAATTGATGCCAGTGTGTACCCACAATCTGTGGACGCTCCAATGCCGAGCGAACGTATGCTGCATAGGCCTCGCCACGCTCCTTCTGATTCTCGACGCGAATCAACGAGTGGTGGAACATACCCTGATTCATCGTGCCGAAGTGGAACTCGCCGATAATCATAGGCTTGTCGATACTCTCGGGCTGACGATAGTCGGCAAGGGTGAAGTTGTACATATTGTGGCTGATGGCGTCGCTATACTGCGAGCCGATAAGCAGTGCGCGCGGATTCGACGAGCGACCGGCATAGCGGCAACCGAGATATAACACGCCCGGTGCGCACTCGTTGAAGACCTCACGAATGCCACGGAAGTAGGCGTGGATAACGAGGTCGTTAAACTCTACCAAATCGGCACTTGCCTGCTTTGGTAGCGGCTCGGTGTTGGCAAGCAAGGCCTCCCACGATGTAAATGTTGTGCCCCACGCACTGTTCAACTGCTCGATAGTGCCATACTTATTAGTATAGTGCTTCACAAGCTCGCGCTTTACGGCTGCTGTAGCTGGGTTCTGCGCCGCCTTCTCGGCAAGGTAGCTCTCATTGCCCCACTTGAGTTCGTTGTCCACGAAGAGACCAACCAAGTAAGGGTCTTTCAACTCTCTCTTGCGAGCCAAGAGTTGCTTCTTAACCTCGGCCTTGAACGATGGGTCGAATGGGTCGGATAGCTGCCACCACAAACCTCCAGTACCGTCGATTGGCGCCGAGTGAATCTCGATACGCTCGATATATGGAGTCTTCGACATTAGGCAGATATCCTTGTCCGAAGAGTTGGCGATGGTATTCAAGCCCCAGCTGCGAAGACGACGATGTGCCAGCTCTCCATACTTCTGCAGGTAGTTTTCGCCATACTTGCGGTAGAGGTTTGCCGACGAGAAGTCGTAGGTCTCCTTGTGGCCACGCTGGGTATAGTATGGCTTGAGCAGGGCGTCGTGGGTGTAGTAGAACTGTGCGAATGGACTATCCTCTGCAGGCAAGCCTTCGAAATAGAACTTACGGTTGTCGATTGGAGTAACAGCGCACGAAGGTGTTACACGCACTACACCGTGCGACCACCAGAGGCAACCCTCAGGGTCGACAAACCACCATTTGCCATCCACCTTCTTGAGGTAGAAGCGACCTGTAGCCTCTTGGCGTGGACCATCTGCCCATCCGCCATACTTGTTGAACGAGGCTGGTGCAGTGTGCTGTGCGAGGTCAGCCTCCTCCTTTGCGATGGCCTGTTTCAACTCCTCGTCCGAGTGGATTTTGCCCTCCCACTCGTGATGCTTGTACTGGCCGTATTGGTCGATAAACGGATAGAACTCCTCGTGCGACATCTTCACAACATCGGGGTTTTCCTGACGCTCGCCAGGTACAATCTCGAAGTTAGAGAATTTCCAACCCTTGCTCTCCAAAGTGCCAAAGCCCATAACCTTACCGCGCACCAAAATTTGTGTTACTCGTGAGAGGTCGCCTGCGTATGAGGCTATGCCAAAGGCGTGTGTGTAAGGGGTGTAGAGCATATTGTTTTTGCCATACTTGAAGAAGTCGGCCTCTACATCGGGGTGCTCCAATGGGCGTGGGAATGGGAGCTCAATATCGCGCTTCTCGCCGGGTTTGATAAAGTAGAGATGACCTACAGACATCGGACGAGTTGTACGATAGCGGTAGTACTTGGTATTCTCGTGCGAGAAGGTTACATAGACATTCAGCGGTGCAGGGTCCAAGTTCTCAATAGTGAAACGAGCGCACTTATACTCCGAGAAGTCGAAGTTGCCCTGAATCTCAAATCCGGTGTTGGTATTACCCGAATTAGGCATCATAAAGACAGAGCCATTCTCAACGACAAAGCCTGCAGTACCTTCCGATGTGCCTTTCAAATCCTGCTCATATCCTGCGAGGTCGCCAAATGGCTTAATCTGCTCTACTGGCACCTCCTCGAGGAGCTTGATGGTTGGGGTGTGGAAATAGTTGTAGTAGACGAAGTACCCAACTGCTATTGTAGTTACAATCGCTAATGCTGTAAGAACCTTCTTCATACCTCTCTCTATTTAACTTTTGCGTTGTTGCGGATATTATACATATCGTAGCCCACCTTGCGGATGCCCTCGATAGTCTCGTAGTAAGGGGTGTCGCATACATCGGTGAAGCCGACATTGAAGTTCTCGCCATCGAAGCGACCTGTGGTGGCCTGGTCGGAGAACTGGTGCCAGTGAGTACCCACGCAGTTCGGATGCTCCAAAGCCGAGCGAACATAGGCCTCATATGCCTTACCGCGCTCCTCGTGGTTTGCAACCTCGATGAGCGAGTGGTGGAACATGCCACGATCGCGAGTACCGAAGTGGAACTCTCCCACAATCATCGGCAGATCGACACCCTCAGGCTGTGAGTAATCCTCGATGGTGTAACGATAGAAGTTGTGGCTGATAGCGTCGCAATACTTAGCGCCGATAACGATAGCCTTGCGATTCGAGCCCGAGAAACGGCAACCGAGGTATAGTACGCCCGGAGCATACTCGTTGAACACTTCGCGGCAGGTGCTGAAATACTTCTCGATAACCTTGTCGTTGAACTCAACGAGGTGCTTGTGAGCCTTCTTCGGAAGGTCTGCTGTGTTGTTGAGCAATGCCTCCCACGATGCGAAGGATGTGCCCCAAGCCGAATTCAAAGCGGCAATATTCTCGCTATACTTTGCTCGGTAGAACTTAACCAACTCCTGCTTACCGATGAGTGTCGCAGGGTTCTTTGCTATCATCACTGCGAGATAGCTCTCGTTGCCCCAGCGAAGCTCGTTATCAACGAAGAGGCCTACCAAGTAAGGGTCCTTCAAAGACTTCTCACGATCCTTGAGCTGGTCGATGATGCTCTGACGGAAGCTTGGATCGAATGGATCGCGGAATGGCCACCAGCCACCGATGCCCTTGATAGGCACACCGCGAGCCTCCAAACGCTCGATATACGGAGTTTTCGACATCAGGCAAATATCCTTGTCCGAGGAGTTTGCGATGGTATTCAAGCCCCAGCTCTGCAAGCGGCGGTGAGCCAACTCGCCATAGACCTGCTTGTAGTTCTTACCATACTTGCGGTAGCAGTTAGCCGACGAGAAGTCGTAGGTCTCCTTGATGTTACGTGCTGTGTAGTAAGGTTTCAGCAACGAGTCGTGAGTGAAGTAGAACTGCTCGAACTCGTCACCACGCTTTGGCATATTTTCGAAGTAGTGCTTGCGGTCATCGAGTGGAGTAACAGCCGACGAAGGTGTTACGCGCACCACGCCGTGCGACCACCAAAGGCATCCTTCAGGGTCAATAAACCACCACTTACCATCAATCTTCTTGAAGTAGAAACGACCTGTAGCCTCGTGCTTCGGACCATTTGCCCAGCCGCCAAACTTATTGCGGTCGGTTGCGCCCTTGTGTGCTGTAAGATCTGCCTCCTCCACCTCGCGAGCCTTCTGTAGATCGGCGTCGGAGTGTACCTTACCTGTCCACTCCTTGTACTTGTACTGTCCGTACTTGTCGATGAATGGGAAGAACTCGTTATACGACATCTGTACCACCTTCGGATTCTTCACGCGCTTGCCAGGTAGAACCTTCAAGTCGTGAATCTTCACTCCATTCTCAGACTTGACTGAATTGGCTGCCAAGTGCTGGCACTGGAACGAGATGATATTGACCTTCGACAAATCGGCAGTATAAGAGTGGAAACCAAACTCGCGTGCATACGGAGTGAATCGCATCAACTTTAGCGACTTTGCCACATCGGGGTGCTGCAGTGGCTCGGGGAAGTTCAAGACCACCTCGCGCTTCTCGCCCGGTTGTAAGTAGTAGTTGTCGCCCGTAATGTGCTGAACGGTGCGACGACGCTTTGTTATGTACTTACGACCTGTGTGAGTGATGTAGAGTGATACGCAAATAGGTTTTTTATCCAAGTTCTCGAGTGTGAACGACATCGCCTTGTAGCCGGTGAAATCGAAGTTCTGGTCGATTGTGAAGCGGGTGTGCTTCTGATTCTTATACGGCACAATCGTAAGGGTGTTTTTATCCACCACGAGTCTCGATTTTGCACTCTTGAGAGCCTCGCGAGGAGTATTCTCAATAAGCTTTATCTCCTTCGGCTTTGCCTCTGCAATAAATGTTGCTGCAACGAGTGCAAACATTAATAGAAGTTTTTTCATAATAGGTATTTATTTATATGTTATTTTGTCTTTGCGCGGATGTTGTACATATCGTAACCGACATTACGAATGGCCTCGACCATCTCGTAGTAAGGGGTGTCGCAGATATCGGTGAAACCAACATTGAAGTTCTCGCCATCGAAGCGACCTGTGGTGGCCTGGTCGGAGAACTGGTGCCAGTGTGTACCCACAATGTGTGGGTGCTCCAATGCCGAGCGAACATACTTCTCGTAAGCTGCAGCACGCTCCTCCTGGGTCGCCACCTCGATTAACGAGTGGTGGAAAGGTCCGCGGTCGCGTGTACCGAAGTGGAACTCACCCACGATCAGAGGCTTGTCGATACCCTCAGGCTGGGTGTAGTCCTCGAGCGAGAAGCGGTAGAAGTTGTGGCTGATAGCATCGCAATATTGCGCACCAATCACGATAGCCTTTTTGTTCGAGTTCGAGAAACGACAACCGAGGTAGAGTACACCCGGAGCATACTCGTCGAACACCTCGCGACAGTTGCGGAAGTATTTGTGGATGACGAGGTCATTGAATTCGACCAAGTCGGCGTGCGACTGCTCTGGCAGATCCTGCTCGTTCTCGAGCAGTGCCTCCCACGATTCGAACGATGTGCCCCAAACGGCATTCAGAGCAGCGATGTCTCCGTTGTACTTTGCTTTGTAGTGCTTGATGAGCTCGTGCTTACCCTTGAGTGTCGAAGGGTTCTTTGCGATGGTTGCAGCGAGGAAGCTCTCGTCGCCCCATTTGAGCTCGTTGTCTACGAAGAGACCAACCAAATATGGGTCTTTCAACTCCTTCGAGCGAGCCTTGAGCTGGTCGATGATGCACTGCTTGAATGAAGGATCCCATGGGTCCATAAAGCGCCACCAAGTACCGCCCGAGCCCTTAATCTCCTTGGCCAAGACCTCGAGACGCTCGATGTAAGGTGTCTTCGACATCAAGCAAATATCCTTGTCCGACGAGTTGGCAATGGTGTTCAATCCCCAACTCTTGATACGTCGGTGAGCCAATTCGCCATAGATATTTTTGTAATCTTTACCATACTTGCGGTAGCAGTTAGCCGACGAGAAGTCGTAGGTCTCCTTGATGTTGCGTGCTGTGTAGTATGGCTTGAGCAGAGCGTCGTGAGTGTAGTAGAACTGCTCGAACTCGCTACCCTCGGCAGGCAAATTCTCGAAGAATTCGCGACGGTCGTCGAGTGGTGTAAGTGCCGATGATGGCGTTACGCGTACTGCGCCGTGCGACCACCAAAGGCAACCCTCTGGGTCTACAAACCACCACTTGCCGTCAACCTTCTTGAAGTAGAAACGGCCTGTAGCCTCCTGCTTAGGACCATTTGCCCAACCGCCATACTTATTGCGGTCTACGGCACCTGGATGTGCTGCAAGGTCGGCCTCCTCCACCTCGCGAGCCTTCTGCAACTCCTCGTCCGAGTGAATCTTGTTCTTCCAATCGGTGTACTTATACTGGCCATACTGGTCGATGAATGGGAAGAACTCGTCGTGCGACATCTTTACAACATCGGGATTCTCGTTGCGCTCGCCAGGAAGCACCTCGAGGTCCGATACTCGCCAACCATTCTCGTGGTTTGTCTCGAAGAGTGCAAGGTAGGCAGCCTGGAATGCAATGTAGCGTACCTTGCTCAAGTCGCCCGAGTAGGATGCGAAGCCAAACTCGTCGGAGTATGGTGTGTATCGCATTGGGCTCTTGCGGAGTGTTGTCTCCACATCGGGATGCTGCAATGGCTGCGGGAAGTTCAATACCACGTTGCGCTTCTCGTATGGTGCGAGATAGTACAAATCGCCCACCTCGCCTGCGAATGAACGGCGCGACTTCTTGAAGTTCTCGACGCTGTTGGCCATACGGAAGGTTATGCGAAGCGGCTTAGCATCGAGGTTCTCGAGAGTAAACGAGATGGCCTTGTAGTCGGTGAAGTCCCACTCGCCTTCGAGTATCACCTCCGATGAGTGAGTTCCCTTCTCGGGCAAAACCAAAACGCTGTTGCCCTCGCATTTAATTTCGGCCTTCACTCCCTTGATATTTTCGCAAGGAGTTTCAGTTATCAACTTTATTGGTTGCGAATAGGTTGTAATCGCAAATATAGCTATGCCAATAGCAGCAGCTATAGCCAACGCAATAAAGATTTTTTTCTTCATAATAAGATTTTTTATTCTGTTGTTTTTCTAATTTCGAATAAATTTGGGTTGCAACTTTAGTTGCACTATATGGTGCAAAGATAACAAATAATTCGAAAACAACAAAGGAGAATCTGTATACCAAGGCTCTTTCGGCATCTGCCTCGTTTGTGCATTTTTGTGGGGACGGGCTTTCAGCCCTTTATGGGGACGCAATCAAAGATTGCTCATAGGGACGGGACTTTGTCCCTTATGGGGATTATACCCCACTAAGCGAGCTTGCGAGCGCCCCCATGCCCCCCACAAGCACCATCGGTGCGCCCCCCATAGAGGAGTCGCAGACTCCGACGCCAAAAAAGTAACCCTTAAAACTTGTAAAATGCTCTCACGAAGAGTTTGTCGGCCTTGTAGCCGCTATCGATATATGGGGGCTCGGAGTTCATGTGCGAGTAGAGCGAATATTTGGCATCCTTATCTTCGGTAGAGGAGTGGTAGAACATTATTCCGCTCACGGGTTGACCTCCCGCCAAGGCCATATTGTCGTTGAAGTATCGGCGCATCTTGCGGCTCGAAGCGGTACGTGTGCCGCCCATATACATTGTGCCTGCGCTCCACAACTCCTCGATGGATGGTAGATACCAACCTTCACCCTTGTCGCGACACCACTTGAACGCAGGGAAATCGTCCCACGACAAGCCGTTCTCGGCAATGTATTTTTCGATGGCTTCCATATTCTTTTTGCCGTCGTGACGGTCGTTTGCGCCGCTCTTTTTTAGCTGCTTGCGCGAGAGCGTGCTCCACGCCAAACAAGCCTCGTCGAGCGACATTACAAGTCCGTGCACTCCGCCATCGTAAAGCATTGTTACAATGCCCTTTATGCCATCTTTGTCGTAGATGTCACCAACACTATATCGTTGTACTTCGGGCTCCTTAACAACCACTTTAATTTCGCCTCCCTGAGGTGGAGGAACAGGGCCGTGCCACATCTCGGCTGCGTTGCTATTTTCGGCGGTTGGCGGTGGGGTAGTAGTGTTGCTTTTTGCGTTGTCGGCCTTGACTGCTTCGATGCTCTTGTCGAAGACGTCGCGGTCGCCCATCGGATACTCTATGTAGGAGATGTCCGATATGGGTAATTTGTATATTGGCAACTCGGTGCCGTGGCGTACGAACTCCACCTTCTTCTTGGTGATTTTCAGTACCTTAACCCTCATCTGCTCGCCATTGCGCTTTACTAAAAGGTCTTGTGAGAAGGCGGCGTTTGCCAACAACAATGCCGCCATAAATATCATCAATCTCCTCATTGTATACTCCTTTTTATATAAATGGTAACGCAAATATACGAAAAATTCGTATATGCATATAATAATTTGCGTTTCGGCTTCTATTTTTCCGGATCGAATATCTATCTTTGTAGATGTAATAATAAAAATATTCCGATTAACTATGAAAAGACATCTTTTGCTGATATCACTTCTCTTTGCGCTCGCTTGCTCGACACCAAAGGGGAATGTGAGTTCCGATATTGCTATTATTCCGCAACCCCTTTCTCTTGTTCAGCACAGCAGCAACTTTGTGATTCGCCCCTCTACCGTGCTTGTGTGCGAGGCGGAGGAGCTCGTTCCGCTGGTTGCCTACGCTACAGAGTACCTCGCTATCCACACCGATAAGAGTGTTCCCAAGAGTGACTATATCTCTATCGCGCTCGATAGGTCGCTTGCCGAGGAGGAGTATAAACTATCCGTTTCGGCCGAGTCGATAAATATTGTTGCTGGAGGTTATGGCGGTGCTTTTAATGGTGTGCAGACTCTCTTCCAACTCCTTCCGAGCGAGGTCTATACCAAG
>JAZLDJ010000047.1:0-5730 GCA_045614685.1 Alistipes sp.
GATTGGAATCGCCTCGGCAAGGATATAGGCTCGATATTTAATCACATCGACCTCTTCCGTGGTCACGACCACTTCTTTGTGGTGGATGGATGGCAGAAGAATATCTTGGGCGAGGTTGGCGAGTTGCGTTGTGAGAAGACAGGCCGTTTGGTTAAGGTGTTGTCATCGCAGCCAGGTTGTATGGTCTATACCGGCAACTGGCTCTCGGGAGGCTGCCCAATTACCAAGTCGTGTGGTCGTTATGAGGACTATGCAGGTGTAGCAATCGAGTGTCAGGTGCATCCTGATGCAGTAAATCAACCCGAATTCCCATCAATCCTCTTGCACGAAGGCGAGTTGTACTGCAACAAGATTGTATTCCAGTTGAGAACTTACTAAGCAAAAGATGTTTGATAATGACAAAACCGAGCGATTTCGCTCGGTTTTTTTGTTGTTAGTGAGAAGCCTTGTACCATGCAGTTTGTTGCCAACTATCGGCGTAGTGCTCGACATTGGCCGAGGTGGAGATGCCGCTATAGTGGTTGATATCGTGGTAGTATACGCCACCACTGCCGTATGCTGAGTAGAAACGGTCGGTGTGGTAGCGCGAGGTTACCGTCTTGTCGAGTTGTGCTTGGAATGCTGCAACAGCCTCACTATCGGCACACGACTGCTCAACCATATCGCCCAAGTCGTAGAATGAGTGGTTGGCTTGGCCTTCGTAGTACTGCACATTGCTCAACGAGAAGTCGCTCTTCCTCTCCGCCTTATTCACCTGCTTGACCGTAGTTGCCAAGGCCTCCAATTCGGCGGTATTGGTGATGGCTACGCAAGCCGATGGGGTAGCGGCATCGGAGCGATAGTAGTTGACATAGGTGCTGCATATCTTATCCAAATCGTAGGATGTGCCTCTGTTCATCAGCATGTAAGGCATAATATTAAGGTATGGGAAGCCATAACCCATAACCTCGCAAGGTGAACCTATGATGTAATCGGTGACATTACGCAAATCGTAGGCGCTCTCGATATTACCCATAAAGCAGGCATCGAAGAGAATGTAGTCGAACTTGACGTGGTTGGCTTCGATGGCTGCGGCAATCTCGGTGACATTGTATTGAATGTCGACGCCTCTGTCGCCAAGGTGTCGGGTCATCTCGGCATTCTCGTCGCGTTTCCAGAGTTGCGAAGGGTCGATACCCAAGCGCTTTAGGCGTGCCGATTGTTCGGTGGATGTCTCCTTTGGTACCCAACCAAGACCGTGTGAGCCAATGACCAATGCATACTTCTCGGCTGGAGCAAACTCCACCGCACGACGTAGATTCGACTCGAAGACATTCTTGCCGTATGGTATCAACATCACAAAATCTTTGACCTTCTCCTTTACGGCTTTGCCAAGCTCGGCGTCGTAGCGCAACTCGTAGAGTGTACCCTCGTTTGCCGAGTCGGTGGTGAGGACCAACACTTGGGCGTCGCCCTGAATATCTTTGCTGAGCGCCTCGACCATCTTGTTTATATTGGTATTGAAGTATGGCTCGCGCAGGGCAGTACCGATAAACTGAACGATGATGGTCTGCGTAGCCAAGGCTTTGCGCTGGCATACCCTGATTGAAGCGCGGCACTCTGGCGACTCAACGAGATATACCTCTACGTTGCCGAGATCGATGGTGCTGTCGCTGTTATTCTTTGCGGTAGATGTAATCTTGAAGCGGTTCTTTGCCATCTTCTCGACCGTGAAGTTGGTGGCCGAGGTGGTGAATCCGAGCTCGAAACCCGAAGTAACTTCGAACATATTGGTGCGGTTGGCCTCGCCCGGAAGCATCACCAAGTTTCGATCGAAGACAATAGCCGGCTTTTGGATTACTTCGATTTTACTCTCCTGCTTAACGCCATCGACCATAAAGCCGACCGATCCGAGGGTCCTCTCGTCGTTTGAGGCGTTGCTCGCGGTTGCGGTGATGGTCACGACGCGCTCGTTGCGACTATTCTTGCTACCCAAGGTGGCAGTGACGTCGCCTGTTGTGATAAGTTCGATATCTTCGGCCTTCGAAACAATGTTTACTGTGGTGGTCGATCCCTCGACTGCTCCAATTGATGCGGTTTTGCCATTTTTAAGGCATACCTGTGGTAGCTGATATGCCGAGATGCCAATGAAGCGAGTGGAGAGCAGCTTGAAATTGAGGTCGCTCAAACGTATAGTGTCGGCCGAGTTGTTAGCCTGTAGGGTAGTTGCTGTAACGTGCACAGTCTCGTTATCGACGCACTTTGCTCCGCTCGAAGGTGTGCACTCGAAACCACTATAGTCGATAATCTGCCAGTCGTGCTTGGCGCGGAACGAAAAGGTTTTTGTGCTGCCCTCGGCACCATCGAGCATAAGTTTGTGGTCGCTGATGCCCGAGATTATCTGTAAGTCGTTTATCGAGGCCTTCTCTCTCGAGTTGATACAACTTGCTAGTATAGAAGAAATTAATAGTATTATAATGTAAAAACGCTTCATGCTTTACTTGTATTCTCGTGGTTTGAGATTGTTGAACTGCCAGGTGCGCTCACGCTTGAAGGTGTAGTTCTCGGGCTTGTTCCAATATACTCGGCTGTAGTCGAAGTAGTAGCCCTTGACCTTTTCGCGTGGGAAATCGAACGGCACAAACTCCACCGTGCGACTGATGATGCGACCTTTGAGGTAGTTTATGTTTTTTGATGCGATGTAGTCCAAGCCGTGCGAAAACATAATGATGTGCATTGGGCTCTTCTCCTTCAGTCCATCGCCCGACTTCTCGATGCACTCCAATATTCCGTTCAGATGGTTGGAGTAGCGTTGCTCGCGCACCTTATCGCCCGATGCTCCATAGGCATAGACCAAAATGTTTAGCAGGGTAGGCGAGAATGGGTCGGTCTCCATTGCAGCAATGCCTGCCGCTATGAGTTCGTCGATGTCGTGCACAGTTGGGTTGTCGATAGAGATGCGTGCCATAATCTCCTGCACGCGGGTCATCGAGGCGTTCACCTCCAGTGGTTTGTACTCCGGCTGAAATGCAAAACCGTAGTAGAGATGATGATACTCGTCTGCCGACATAGTGCTACCATCCTTGTAGCGAAGCATAAGGTTTGGATAGTAGAACGGAGAATCTACGTTGCTGATATTAGCGAAAATAAGGTCGTTGTTCGGGACCTTGGCCGATGCAGGCAAGATCACGAACAGAGCAGATAGTATGATTAAGAAACGCTTCATTTCGACCTATTAACGCTGAGTAGCCTATTTTTCGTATTCGGCAATGAGGGTTTTCATCTTTGCTAGCAATGCCTCGCTGCCCGATACCAACGGCAAGCGCATTGTGTTGGTGCAAACACCCTTTGCGTAGAGAGCGGTCTTTACGCCTACAGGGTTGCCCTCCTCGAAGAGAGCAGAGACGATGCCATCGAAGTCATGCAACTTAGCCTCAGCCTCGGTGATGTTGCCCGCGAGAGCAAGGCGTACAAACTCGGCGGACTCTTTAGGGTAGGCATTCGCCAAAACCGAAATTACACCTACGCCACCTCGCTTGATAACCTCTACGGTCAAACCGTCGTCGCCCGAAATGAGAAGGAAATCACTTGGGGTCAAGGCCTTCACTTGCTCCATTTGCTCCAGGTTGCCCGATGCCTCCTTCACGCCAATGATGTTCTCGCAGTCGGCCGCCAAGCGTGCAATGGTCTCTGGTGCCATATTTACACCTGTTCGTCCTGGGATGTTGTAGAGCATAACAGGCAGTGGCGACGCCTCGGCTATAGCCTTGAAGTGCTGATACAAACCCTCTTGATTAGGTTTGTTGTAGTATGGATTTACGCTAAGTATAGCGCTATAGCCTTTCAAATCCCAACCCTTGAGATGTGCCACGACGTCGCGGGTGCAGTTTCCGCCCACGCCAACCATTAGCGGTACTCGACCAGCCACACGCTCGCGTACAAAACGGATTAATGCCTTGCGCTCGTCGGCTGTCAAGGTTGGAGTCTCGCCTGTTGTACCAAGCACGAGAATATAACCTACACCTCCTTCGATGATGTTATCCACGATTTTTGCAACTGCTGCAAAATCTATTGCTCCATTCTCCATAAACGGAGTAACCAAAGCTACGCCTAAGCCTCTGAAAATATCTCTGCCCATATCTTATCTATTTAAAACAGACTTCCCTGTATAATGTTGTTCTCTTGTTGTTTCTCCTCTTTCTCTATAACGATAGTTTGGGTGTCGGTATTTTGCTCGCCGCCACCAATAAGTGCTATGAATTCGCTCTCCGAGAGAATCTTAACGCCCAATTTTTCGGCCTTCTGTAGCTTTGCTGGGCCCATATTTTCGCCCGCTACAATAAAATCGGTGTTGGCTGATACGCCCGATTGATTCTTACCTCCGTGCAACTCTATCAACTCCTTGAGCTCATCGCGAGTGTGGTCGAGGAACTTACCCGATATAACGATGTTCTTGCCCTCGAGGCAGCTGGAGTGTAGCACCTTGGCCTCCTCTTCGAACTGCAAACCTGCCACGCGAAGTCGCTCTACGATGTCGCGATTCTTTTCGTCGTTGAAATATTCGATGATGGCATCGGCAATCTTGTCACCAACCTCTTCGGCTTCGAGAAGTTGCTCCTTCGATGCCTCCATTACGGCATCGAGGCTCTTGAAGTGCGCGGCAAGGTATTTTGCCGTGGTTTCGCCAACGAAGCGAATACCCAGTCCGAACAATACTCTTGCAAACGGAACACTCTTCGATGCGTTGATGTTACGGATGATGTTGTCGGCCGACTTCTCACCAAGTCGCGGAAGTGCAGCAATATCTACGGCCTTCAAGTCGTAGATGTCGGCAATGTTGTTCAAGAGTCCGCTCTCGTGCAATAGCTCCACAGTCTCGGTACCCAAACCATCTATGTCGAGCGCCTTGCGTCGGATGAAGTGAACTATGCGGCCAAGAATCTGTGGTCGGCAACCGCCCTGATTAGGGCAGTAGTGCTTGGCCTCACCCTCGTAGCGAACAAGCTCTGCACCACACTCTGGGCAATTTGTAATATACTCGAACGGCTTGCTGTCGGACTTGCGTGCCGAAAGCTCCACCTCGGTAATCTTTGGAATGATTTCGCCGCCCTTCTCCACATAAACCATATCGCCAAGGCGAATATCGAGAAGCTCGATCTGCTCGGCGTTATGGAGTGTCGCACGCTTTACGATTGTTCCTGCCAAGAGAACAGGCTCAAGGTTGGCCACAGGGGTGATTGCTCCGGTTCTGCCAACCTGGAAATCTACGCTGAGGAGTCGTGTCAAGGCCTGCTCTGCTTTGAACTTGTAGGCTACTGCCCAACGTGGTGATTTGCTTGTGAATCCCAAACGGCGTCGCTTGGCGAAGTCGTTTACCTTGATAACTACGCCATCCGTAGGGAATGGGAGCTCCTTTCGTGCAGAGTCCCAATACTCGATGAAGGTGCGAACCTCCTCGGCCGAACGGCAGATGCGTGCGTGCTTCGAAATCTTGAATCCCCAACGACGCGCAGCATTCAATGCGTCCCAGTGTGTAGAGAATGGCAACTCTCGCGAAGCTATTTGATAGAGCGTGCAATCGAGACCTCGCTTGGCTACGATGGCAGATTGCTGCTGCTTGAGCGTGCCAGCCGCAGCGTTACGCGGATTGGCAAAGAGCTGCTCGCCTGCAGCCTCGCGCTCGGCATTTAAGCGGTCGAACGAGGCATAAGGCATAAATATTTCGCCACGAATCTCGAACTCGGCAGGGTA
>JAZLDJ010000048.1:0-25456 GCA_045614685.1 Alistipes sp.
CGACGGTACAACTCCTCTATCGAATCCACCTTCTCTACCCCATCAGCCTCGAATACTGCTGCGTCCGAGATAAATGGGTCGTAGGCGATAACGTTCATTCCGAGCGCCTTACCCTTGCGGCCTACCAACTTGCCCACATTGCCGTAGGCGTGGATTGCAAGAGTCTTGCCGATAAGTTCGTGACCCGTACCCGCAGTGAGCTGATTACGCGACATATATACCATAAAGCAGAGGGCCAACTCTGCCACAGCGTTCGAGTTCTGGCCCGGAGTGTTCATAACCACGATGCCGCGCTGCTTGGCCTCCTCGCAATCTACATTGTCGAAGCCTGCGCCGGCGCGAACTACGATTTTTAGGTTCTTGGCGGCATCCAAGACCTCCTTCGTAACCTTGTCGCTACGCACGATAAGCGCATCGACATCGGCTACTGCTGCGAGCAACTCGCCTTTGTCTGTATATTTCTCGAGCAGAACTACCTCGTACTCTGCTGCCTGCAAAATCTCTGTGATGCCATTTACCGCCTCGCGTGCAAACGGCTTTTCGGTTGCAATTAGAACTTTCATACCTTTCAATAATGATGTGAAGAATACGGCCTTTTCCTCCTCCTTCTTCTCGTATGTGTAAGGAACGATTGTTGGCATATACTACTTAGTTTTGAGCTGTTCGAACTCCTGCATGCAAGCTACGAGAGCCTCTACCGACTCCTTAGGCAATGCATTGTAGCACGATGCACGGAAACCACCTACCAAGCGGTGTCCCTTGATGCCTACCATACCGCGCTCCTTAGCAAACTCCAAGAACTCCGGAGCCAACTCCTCGTTACCCTCAGTCATTACAAAGCAGATGTTCATCAATGAACGGTCTTCCTTCTCGACAGTTGGGCGGAACAACGAGTTGCGCTCAATTTCGTTGTAGAGAATCTCTGCCTTCTCGACATTACGACGATACATCTCATCTACGCCACCAATCGACTTCAACCACTTCAAAGTCTCGTTCAAAACGAAGATTGGGAATACAGGCGGAGTGTTGAACATCGAGTCGTTCTCGACGTGAGTGTTCACATTCATCATAGTTGGCAATGGTCGAACAACCTTCGAGAGCATATCGTCACGAACAATCACGAACGAAACACCTGCAGGAGCGAGGTTCTTCTGTGCACCACCATAGATGAGAGCATACTTCGAAACATCAACTGGACGGCTCAAGATATCCGACGACATATCGGCGATGAGCGGTACAGGACAGTCGATATCTACCTTATACTCAGTACCATATATTGTGTTGTTGGTGCAGATATAGAGATAGTCCAAGTCGCTCGGAATCTCGAATCCCTTAGGGATGTACGAGAAGTTCTTATCCTCGCTCGAAGCCACAACCTCTACCTCACCATAGAACTTAGCCTCTTTGATAGCCTTCTTTGTCCAAACGCCGGTATTTACATAGCCAGCCTTCTTACCCAAGAAGTTTGCCGGAATGTGGAAGAATTGAGTGCTTGCACCACCGCCTACAAAGTATATGTGGTAGTTCTCAGGAATGTTGAGCAACTCGCGGAACAACGCCTTAGCCTCTGCCAATACCGCCTCGAACTCTTTTGTTCTGTGCGAGTACGAGAGTACCGAAAGACCAGTTCCTGCAAAATCAAAGATTGCCTTTGCTGCGTTCTCGAGAGCTACTTGTGGCAGTACCGATGGTCCTGCGCTGAAATTGTGTTTTTTCATATCAATTGAAGTTTTAATAGTGTTGGTTATTTTAATTTAAAATTATCAGTTTCGTTGAGGTTGAGTCCGAGCAATAAATCGCGTACAGCCATACGCTTTTTGCCTGCTACCTGCAATTCGTCGATGCTTACCCAGCCATTGTTGCACGCCACCTTTATGTAGGTTTTATTGTCGGTCGAAATAGCTCCACATGCCTCCGAGTGTGCTTTCTCTTCGAAGCGAGCCTTGAAGATCTTCACCGAGAGCTCCTCCTCGCCACGCTTCAAGACGCTCCACGCTGCAGGGTAAGGCGACAGACCGCGAACGAAATTCACAATCTGCGTGCCATCGGCGCTCCAATCCACCTCGCACAGATCCTTGAAAATCTTCGGTGCAGGGCGGAGATTGGCATCCTCTTGCGGTTGCTCGATAGGTTCGATATTGCCCGAGGCTATCTTCTCCACGCTCTCCACAACCAACTCGGCGCCCATTGTCATCAGTCGGTCGTACAAATCTCCCACACACTCATCGTCGCCGATAGGTGTGCGCTGCTGACCGATGATTGCCCCCTTGTCAATCTCGTGGTTGAGGAGGAAGGTGGTGTTACCACTCTCCTTGTCGCCATTCATAATAGCCCAATTTATAGGTGCTGCACCACGATACTCAGGCAGGAGCGATGCGTGCAAGTTGAATGTGCCAAAACGAGGCATAGCCCAAACCTCTTCGGGCAACATACGGAATGCAATCACAATGCCCAAATCGGGCTGTAGTGCGCGCAGAGCCTCCAAAAACGCCTCGTCGCGCAACTTCTCGGGCTGGAGAATTGTCTCTATTCCCAACTCTTTGGCTGCTCGCTTTACGTCGCTCTCCTGCAACTTCATTCCACGACCGGCAGGCTTGTCGGGCATAGTTACCACGCCTACGACATTATAGCCACCCTCTACCAATGCCTTCAAAGAAGGCACCGCAAACTCGGGTGTACCCATAAAAACTATTCGTATATCTTTTGCATTCATATCTCTATCTCTTACTCTTCGGTTTTCGTTTTCTGAATTTTATCTTAATGCGCTTGACAAACTTGCTGAATTGTGCTCTATACCAATCTCGATCGAATAGAGGAGTATCGTTGTTAGCCGTACGCATTAGGTATAGCGCTATAGGTGTGAGTATCATCGCCGGAATCCACATTCCGAGCAACGAACTCCAAGTTCCCTCTTTCGAGAACTTCTCGCCCGAGATCGAAATGATGTAATATATCACGAAGAATCCCACCGATATAACAATCGGCATACCCAATCCACCCTTGCGGATGATGGCTCCAAGTGGTGCACCAATCAAGAAGAATATCAAGATGGATACAGGGAGTGTCAATTTGCGGTGCCACTCGTTCTTACTGCGATAGAGCTGATTTAGAGCCTCTTTCGATGTTGTCTCGTCGAACGAGAAGGCATTTCGCGAGCTGCGAGCACTGCGTAGAGCTTGTTCGTAGACCCTATTTTTCGAGCGGTCATCCAACTTCGCCAACGAGTCGAGCAGGTTGGCGTTATATCTCTTCATCGATCGGTCGGTTTCGATGGAGTCTATAGGTATAATAGCATCGGGGTCGCGAGCGAAAATCTGGTCGCGAATCAGAGGACCATATGCTGTTGTGGTGAGGTTGTCAACCAATGTATTGAGCGAGTCAATATCGTTTTGTAGGTCGTTGATATTGAGCGTCTGACTATGGTTGTTCATCAGCATTTTATTCTCTTGTGGAGGGGCCATGAGTCCCGACATCGGAATCTTACCCTCCTGACGTGAGAACTTGTGGTGACGCAGCGAACTCTTGGTGTACCATTGGTAGTTGCGCGAGTGCTCGTAAGTCTCTCCGTTGTAGAGAGATACCAAGAGATATTCCTTGTTTGGTGATAGACGGATGTAACCCGAATCTGCAATTGTGGTGGTCATATCGCCACTATTGGAACGGTTATCATAGATAAGTACACCTGTCAGAAGCTTGGTCTCGGGATCCTGCTTATCAACGCGAATGGTCATATTTTCAATGCCGTTGAAGAAGAGTCCGTCCTGGAACTCGAGAGCCTCCTTCTGTTGTTTGATGTCGTAGAGGGTGGTGAACATCTTCTTGTTGGCATACGGCACCAGGTTGTTTATGATGAAGAACGATGCTATCGAGAGTATTCCAATGACCAAAAACAACGGCTTCATAATGCGCATAAGCGACATTCCGGCCGATTTCATCGCCAGAAGCTCGTAGTGCTCACCCAAGTTACCCATCGTCATAATCGTAGCCAACAAAATAGCCAATGGTAGTCCCATCGGAATCATATTTATGGTGGCATACATAATAAGCTCGAGAATGACCATTGGGTCCAATCCCTTACCTACCAACTCGTCGATGTAGCGCCATACGAAGTTCATCATCAGGATAAAAAGGATGATGAAGAAGGTCAGCACCAATGGACCGAGAAATGATTTTAGTACAAGTCTATGTATCTTTTTCATTACTGTTTGCGTCGCCTTTATTTCGCCCTTGCGAATCGTTTAACCCACAAAGATAACAATTTTATTGTTAAGAACGCCATAGTGAGCATAAATATTATCGCAGGGCCCGATGGAACTTCAGCGTGGTAGCTCAGCGCTATGCCCGCAACTCCTGCCACAACTGCCACAACTATGGCTGTAGGTATTATCTTTTTGTAATCTTTGAACAAGGTGTTCGCCACAACTACAGGCATCGTGAGCAACGAAATAAGCAATACAATGCCCATCGTGCGAATCGAGAATACGATTGTTATGGCCGTGACTATGGCCATCGAGTAGTTTATTAGCTTTACGGGTACGCCCGAGGCCTCGGCAAAGTTGCGGTCGAATGCCGCAAACATTATTGGACGATGCCATAGCAAAGTGCCTAGAATCAGCACTACGGTGAGTGCTGCCAAGGCTATGATGTCGTTTTCAGTCACAGTGAGTATGCTTCCGAAGAGGAAGTTGGCCATATCGCCCGAGGTGTAACCTGGTCGCAGAGCTATGAAAAATGCGCCAATCGCCATACCTATACCCCACACCATTCCGATAGCCGAGTCGGGGCGAATTTTCGAGCGTGAGTTGCTCCACTCGATGCCGAGAGCCGAGAGAATGGCAAAAATCGTTGCGCCGAGGATTGGATTTGCTCCATAGTAGAATGCTATGCCCATACCGCCAAACGAGGCGTGTGTGATGCCTCCGCAGAGAAACACCATTCTGCGTGCCACGATGTATGTGCCTATAATTCCGCAAGTTATGCCCGAGAGCACACAAGCAATAAGTGCGTTCGATAGGAAGCTATAATTCAGTATGTCGCTGATAAAATCCATTCTTCTCTTAAATGTATGCGCAAATATAATAAAAAAACGGAAGAAAATCGTTCTAATTGACTCTTTTTGCACCTTACTTGCGTCGCGAATGCTTATTTACGCCAAGTAAACTGCGCTTCACGCCGCTGCGTAACGCACAAAAATAGCCTAATTATTTACGATTTTCGGGATTAAGCGTCATCCGAAGAAATCCTTACTAGCCTCTAATAGCCTCTAATCGCCTCTAATTTCTTTAAATTCCTTAATTTCTCGAAAAAAATCTTTCGACTCTCGACTCTCGACTCTCGACTTTTTACTATCTTTGTGCCGAATATGAGAAGAGTCAATTTCCATACACTCGGTTGCAAGCTCAATTTCTCCGAGAGTTCTACCCTCGCGCGAGAGTTCGAGGAGGGCGGATTTGTGCGCGTCGGCACCAACGAGGATGCCGATATTTCGGTCATAAACTCCTGCTCGGTAACGGCGCAGGCCGACAAGAAATGCCGTAATCTGATACGTAAAATCCATCGCCGAAACCCCGATACAATCATTGCCGTTACGGGTTGTTATGCGCAGTTGAAGCCTTACGAAATTGCGGATATCGAAGGCGTAGATATTGTGTTGAGTAATAACGATAAGGGCGATTTATATAAACAAGTGCTTCAGATTGGTGAGCGCGGCAAAGCAAAGGTCTTTTCGTGCGAAACTGACGAGATAACTTCGTTCTTTTCGGCCTTCTCCTCGGGCGACCGAACTCGTGCCTTTTTGAAGGTGCAAGATGGTTGCGACTACTGCTGTGCTTACTGCACCATCCACAACGCTCGTGGAGCGAGTCGAAACACCCCTATTGCCGAGGCTGTAAAGCAGGCGGAGGAGATAGCGCGAGGCGGTCAAAAAGAGATAGTAATCACGGGTATAAATACGGGTGATTTTGGCCGCACTACGGGCGAGAGTTTTCTCGATTTGTTGAGGGCTTTGAACGGTGTTGAGGGTATCGAGCGATACCGAATTTCTTCGATAGAACCGAACTTGCTAACTGACGAGATAATAGAGTTTTGTGCCTCGTCACCTAAATTTCAACATCACTTCCATATTCCTATACAATGTGGCTCGAACAAGGTGCTTGGTTTGATGCGCCGCCGCTATACTGTCGAGAAGTTCGAGGAGCGCATTGCTGCAGTCCGAAAGGCGATGCCCGATGCCTTTATCGGCATAGATGTAATTACTGGTTTTCCAGGCGAGGGCGAGGCGGAGTTCGAGGAGTGCTACAACTTCTTGGCAAAGATAAACCCTTCGTTTCTCCACATCTTCCCATTCTCGGAGCGTGAGAATACCCCTGCGGTGAACTTTCCTGACAAGGTGTCGCCAGAGGTTTCTATGGCGCGAGCCAAACGTTTGGAGGAGTTGAGCAGTCGTTGCCACTACGACTTCTGCAAGCGATATCTCGGCACTACGGCGGAGGTGTTGTTCGAGAGTACTATGCGTGGCGGAATGATGACGGGATTTACAAGTAACTACTTGAAAATCAAAGTGCCATACGACAAGCGACACATCAACCAAATCGTAAAAGTCCGCCTCTTGGAGATCGAGCCGAATGCCGATATTATGGGAGAGATAATAGACGTAAATTTATAACCAATTTATAATCAATTATTAATCAACTAAAACTATGAAAAGAATTTTATTGACTGCAGCGAGCCTATTTATGGCTTTCTCGGTGTTTGCACAGGAGTATCACACTCACTATCAGAGCGCAACAGAGCCGCAGACACTCCTTCCGATTGGCACAATGCCTCGTTCCACTCGCCAAGAGATCATCCTTCCACAGGTGAACGGATACAACCTCTACTCGGCAGACTTGCACATCCACACCACCTACTCGGACGGCGTACTCAATGTGAAGGGTCGCACCGACGAGGCTTGGCGCGATGGTTTGGATATCATCGTGGCTACTGACCATATGTCTATCCGTCCTGTAAAGGATACCGAGGGACAGCCGACACCTGCCGATGTTGTGGCAAAGCGTGGCGCACGCGTGGCGAAGGCGGTTACCGATGTTACCAAGATGGGCGAGAAGTACGGTCTTTTGGTTATCCCCGGCGTAGAGTTGACCGGTGATGCCAAGACTCAGGGCCACTTCAATGCCCTCTTCACCACCGACAACAGGACCATCTACGACTATGACGGTCTTCAGGCTATTCGCAACGCTCGCGCACAGGGTGCACTCATTATGCACAACCATCCGGGCTGGCGTCATAAGACTTTGGATAGAACTCCATTCGAGGAGCAGGTATATGCTGAGAAACTCGTTGACGGTGTCGAGATTATGAATGGTTTCTACTTCTATCCACGCGCCATCGAGGAGGCAAAGGCTCGCAAGTGGTTTATGGCTGCTACCACCGATATCCACTATACAACAGCTCAGCAGTACAATGCAAATGGCCACCTTCGCAATATGACTATTGTGTTTGCTAAAGACCTTACTCTCAAGGATGTACGCGAGAGCTTGGAGGCACGCCGCACATTGGCATACTCGTTTGGCGTACTCGCAGGCGAGGAGGCTCTGCTCAAAGACTTCTTCAAAGCATCAATCAAGACCAAGAAGATATTGACAAGCAAGAAGACCACAAGCGTGCAGCTGACCAACACTACCTCTATCCCATTCGTTCTCCGTGTGGGCAAGGGCAACCCTACAGTACTCCCTGCATTCTCGTCGGTTATAGTGTCGGTAAGGGCTGGCAAACCGGTAAATTGTACTGTGCTCAGCATGTGGTCGGGCATGGAGCAGCACCCTACTGTAAGTTTGAAGTACTAATTCAACCGAGCAAAATATACGAGCTAGCCATCCGTTGGGTGGCTAGCTTTTTTGTTTTCTACGCGCTCTTTGGGTTGAATGGAGGGATTAAATGCGTTTTATTTTTAATTTTTAATTAAAAGTTTCAACTTTTTACTATCTTTGCGAAATAAACAGAGATAATTTTATTTTTTCAGGATATGAAAGGTATTGGAAAGAGAGTAACGATTGCATTTTTGAGCATTGCGGCGCTGTTGTCGGTGTCGGGTGTGATTGCATTGGTCGAGTTGAGAAATCTTAGCTACGACGCCGAGGGCGTGCTTGCTGTAGGTGGCCAGGAGATGAATGTCGCTAAGCGACTGCTCCATTCGGCGCACGATCATAGACGCTCGGTGATTGATGTTGTCATATTCGAGGATGCTAAGGGTGAGGGCCGCAGCAGCAAGGCTAAGGAGTGTATCGACGAGATAATCGCCAATGAGAGCAAGGACGCTACGGGAAGTGTCAAGGCGAGCTTGGATACCCTTTCGGTTTGTATTGCCAATATGCAGAAGGCGGTCGACAACTTTGTTCCATCGGTGTCAATTATGGTCGACTCGTTGGTTGTTGAGCAGAAAATCGATGTCCGCAAGTGGTACACCACCAAGTATGAGCCTCTCTATACTCAGTTTGAGGCGCAGGTCGAGGCCTATACCCAACTTTCGCACAATCAACTTGCACCTCGTGCCGAGGAGCTATCAAAAAATGCTCACCGCTCGGTGGTGCCTGTCTTCATCTCATTGTTGGTGATGATTGTAGTGGTGTTGCTCTTCTACTACTTCGTCTACATCTACATCGTGAAGCCAATTCTTCGTATCAACAAGGGCTTGTCCGACTATCTTCAGTTCAAGGCTCCATACAAGGTTAAGGCCGAGATGGTCGACCAAATCAAGGATTTGAACGATAATGTCGAGACCTTGATTAACATGTCGAGAAATCAGAAAAATCAATAGACTATGCGATATAGCGTTATATTGAGATATGTCGGTACTGTGATGATCTTGCTTGCAGCCTTTATGGCTGTATCGGCAGGAATATCATACGTGTCGCACGATTCGGGTTTCTATCCGCTGCTGCTTTCGTCGTTGCTTACGTTGTTGCTTGGATGTTTCCCGATGATTTTCGTACCTAAGACCTCCTCGATTTCAACCAAGGAGGGCTTTATGATTGTGGTAGGCTCGTGGGTGTTGTCGTGCGTAGTGGGAATGTTTCCATATTTGATCTGGGGAGGCGAGTTCTCGTTGGTAGATGCTTGGTTCGAGAGCGTTTCGGGATTTACCACTACGGGAGCCTCGATTCTGCAGGATGTTGAGGCTGTGCCTCAGGGTCTGCTGTTTTGGCGTTCGGCCTCTTGCTGGATTGGCGGAGTTGGAGTAGTGATGTTTGCATTGTTGATTCTGCCTTCACTCGGAACAAACAAAATGGCGTTGTCGGGCATCGAGCTTTCATCCCTTGCAAAGGATAACTTCCGCTATCGTACGCAGATGGTGGTGCGTATTCTGTTGGCTGTATATATCGGACTGACGGTGCTTTCGACCGTCTCGTTGAAGTTGGCGGGAATGCGTTGGTTCGATGCCGTAAATCACGCTATGTCGGCGTGTGCTACAGGCGGTTTCTCTACCAAGGCTGCAAGTATCGGCTTCTACGATAGTCCGCTTATCGAGTGGATTTTGATAATTGTGATGTTCCTATCGAGTCTTCATTTTGGACTTATATACTCGACCTTTACGCGCAAGTCGAATAATATATTCCGATCTGAGGTGGTACGAACCTATTTCTTGATCATTTTGCTTGCTTCGCTAGCCATAGGTGCAAGCCTCTACTTTTCGGGGACGTACACCGATATTAAGACGTCGATGCAAGACTCTACATTCCAGGTTGTATCGCTCATTTCTACTACAGGCTTTGCCACAACCGATACTAACTTTTGGACTCCGTTTGCAATAGTTATATTGATTATTGTATCGATTATATGTGGTTGTGCAGGCTCGACTTCGGGAGGAGTAAAGGTTGATAGAGTTTTACTCTATTTCAAGGTCTTGATTGCACGTTTACGTGGCCAGCAGCATCCGAATGCGGTGATTCGTATCCGTCTTGATGGTAAGACGCAGGAGGATAGGCACGTGAATGCGGTAACGTTGTTTATGACCACCTACTTCATACTCATTTTGTTTGGAACACTGACAAGCACGCTTATGGGTATGGATCTGCTTACGGCATTCTCCTCATCGGTGGCCTTTATCGGCAACGTTGGTCCTGGCTTTGGCGAGGTCGGCTCGCTCGATAACTACGCCGAGGTCCCTACGTTGTTGAAGATTCAGGGCTCAATCTTGATGTTGATGGGCCGTTTGGAGATATTCGGATTCATACAATTCCTATTCATTAGAACATGGCGATAAAACGAACAATAATATTTGCTGTAGCAATGACTTCGGCTCTTGGAGTGCAGGCTCAGAGCAGCAAGGAACTCGACAAGGCAGCCTTTGCGCGCGACTCTGTTGCCGATTTACTGGCCGAGCATCGAGCCAACTACGCTCGTAACGAGAATCTGCGCGAGCAACTCGCTCCTACGATACTTTCGCTTGAGAGCGAGTTAGTGCGTTTGCAGCAGGCCTACGACAAGGTGTCGCAATCCATCGCTAAAAACGATGTGCAGGTGGCGCTCACGGCCTACGAACAGGCTTGCAGGGAGGCCGAAAAGGCTAAGCAGGAGCAAAAGGCCGTTGTTGAGGATAACAAGAGTGGCATCTACACGCCCGACAAGGCGCGTATGAAGCGTGACTTGGTGGCGAACGACTACTTTGCAGAGCGACTTTCGGAGACCGATTATGTCACTTTGCGCTCGGCACAGAAGCGTGAGGTTAAGGTTAAGGAGTTGGTCGAGCGCTATACCACGAAGTATAGCGAGTTACTCGCCTTGCAGCGTCGATATATGGAGGCGCCTACGAAGCAGGAGGCAGACGTGATATCGAACCAGTTTGCGGCAAAGATGGGAGAGATGACTAAGCTCGATGGCGATATTACTTCGATGTGGTCGTCGTTGTACTTCAATAAGATTTACGCCTACGACCTCCTTATGGAGCGTGATGGCAAGACTGCAATGCTCGATTTCTCGGCCGAGATAGCAGCACGCGCCGAGCAGGAGATAAATGCAAATGCCGACCTCTATCAGTCGGATGCATTGGTTGGCTACTATGCACGAAAGAAGGCGCTTACGGAGTATGAGATGAGCGTGGCGGCGACACTATCACTTACCTCTTCGCGCGACTCGTTGAAGACGGTGCTTGCCGAGTTGAAGAATCGCGACTATCGCTTCTCGAAACTATCGTTGCAGCGACGTAGCTTCATCGTCTACGAGGATGCCGAGATTAAGGTGCCGTCTATCTACAATTCCAAGAATCCAATCCCTAAGACCAAGGTCTACGACTATGGAGTGATATATCGTGTGAGAGTGGGCGTATTCTCGAAGAAGCCGAGCATCTCGGCATTGCGTGGAGCAATGCCATTGTCCTATACCGATGCTACACACAGCGGTTACTACGCCTACTATGTAGGAGGCTTCCGTACCGAGTTGGAGGCACAGGAGGCTGCGGCTCACTTGAAGAAGGCTGGATTTCGCGAGCCTATCATCTCGGTGTGGGTGGATGGTACCTACTACCCTACTGTAGCCGAGATGCGTCGTTCGGAGAGCCAATATTCGCTGGAGATATCGGGCGTATCGACCTTGAGCGAGGAGATGAAGTCGCGCATATTGTCGCAGAAAAGCGATTGCTCGATATTGCGTGCGGGCTCGCATTTCGTTGTCGGAATCTTCGAGGATAAATCGATGGCCGAGGCTATTGCTGCCGATTTGCGTAGCCTGAGCAAGGAGATCGTGGTGGAGATTGTGAAAAAATAAAACTAAATAAAATCGTTATGAACCTATTCTACATTATTCTATTGTTGCTGCTTGGCCTGCTCTTCCTGATTGTGGAGTTGTTGCTGTTGCCAGGCTTCTCGGTTGGAGCAATTCTTTCGTTGGCTTGTTATGGCGGCTCCATTTACCTCGGCTTCACCTACTACGGAACAGTTGCAGGTATTATGGTGATTGTGGCTGGATTGCTTATTTCGACCATTGCAATTGTTATATCGCTGCGTTCGAAGACGTGGCAGAAGTTGTCGTTGCAGAAGAATATCGACTCTGTGTCGTCGAAACTTCCCGAGCAGACTGTGAAGATTGGCACACGTGGTGTTGCCATTTCGCGCATTGCTCCTATGGGAAATGTCGAGATTGAGGGCGCACGCTACGAGGCAAAGTCGGATATACTTATCAATCAGCGCGAGGAGGTCGAGGTTGTAGGCTTCGAGAACTTCTCTGTTTTGGTGAAGAAAGTAGAAAAATAACATAAAAACTTAAAGCAATGAAAAGAATCTTGATTTTGGCGATGTCGCTCTTTGCTATGTCGTCGATGGCTATGGCAGCAAACTGCCCAAAGGCCGACGAGAAGGCGCAGATTGTGGCTGGCAATGCGCGATTCACGGTGCTCACTCCGCAGATGATTCGTATGGAGTGGTCGGAGGATGGCAAGTTCGAGGATCGAGCTACACTCACCTTCGTAAACCGTAAGTTGGATGTACCTCAGTTCAAGGTGAAGCAGAGCAAGTCGAAGCTCACCATCACCACCTCGCATGTAACTCTCACCTACAAGAAGGGTGCAAAGTTCTCGGCAGAGAACCTCTCGGCCGAGATTTTGGTAGCAGGCAAGAAGGTGGTATGGCACTATGGCGACAAGGATACCCAAAACCTTATGGGTACCACCCGTACGCTCGATGGCTACTATGGCTTGAACCATCCAAAGAATCGTAAGAATCGATTGAGCCCTATGGAGACTGGATTGCTCTCGCGTGGCGGATGGACCGTAGTGGACGACTCGAAGCGTCACGTTTTTGTGCCTGTTGAGTCGCATTGGAAGGAGTGGGTTGAGTGCCGTCCCGAGGGCGATCGCCTCGACCTCTACCTCTTTGCTTATGGTCACGAGTATACTAAGGCTTTGAAGGACTACACTCGCGTAGCGGGCGATATTCCATTGCCTCCTAAGTATACCTTTGGCTATTGGTGGAGCCGCTACTGGCAATACTCAGACAACGAGTTGCGCGACTTGGTAGAGACTATGCGTTCGTTGGATATTCCGCTCGACGTGCTCATCATCGATATGGACTGGCACGAGACCTGGGGCTTGCGCAAGGGTAAGGATACCAAGCGCGATGAGTATGGTCAGCGCGTAGGTTGGACCGGCTACACTTGGAAGCAGCAGCTCTTCCCTTCGCCCGAGAACTTCCTCACGTGGTGCCACAAGCAGAAACTCAAGACTTCGTTGAACCTCCACCCTGCTTCGGGTATTCAGCCGTACGAGGAGCCTTACAAGCGCTTCACCGAGGCCTATGGCTGGAAGGAAGAGGGCAAGAGCGTTCCATATAAGATGTCGGAGCAGAAGTGGGCCGACACCTACTTCGAGACTGTTCTTGGTCCAATGGAGAATCAGGGCGTAGACTTCTGGTGGCTCGATTGGCAACAGTGGGTAACAAGCAAGTATGTTAAGGACTTGAACAATACTTTCTGGCTCAACCACACCTTCAACCACCATATGGCCGAGAAGGGCAATGACCGCCCTATGATCTATCACCGTTGGGGTGGCCTTGGCTCGCACCGCTATCAGGTGGGCTTCTCGGGTGATGTCTATATCGCTTGGGATGCTTTGGCATTTATGCCTTGGTTTACATCTACAGCATCGAACGTGTGCTACGGCTATTGGGGACACGACATCGGTGGTCATATGTTCCACAAGGAGGATGAGAATGTAACCAACCCAGAGTTGTACTTGCGTTGGTTGCAGAATGCGGTATTTACCCCAATCTTCAAGACTCACTGTACAAAGAGCAGCGTTATCGAGCGCCGAATCTGGCAGTTCCCTAACCATATGTTCGATATGCGTGCAGCAATGCATTTGCGCTATGCACTTGTGCCTTACATCTATGCTGCAGCACGTCAGACCTTCGATACAGGTGTGTCGATGTGTCGTCCAATGTACTACTCGCATCCAGAGCACGACAAGGCATATAACTCGCCTGAGCAGTATATGTTCGGCGACGATTTGCTCGTAGCATCGATCGTCTCGCCAGCAGACAAGACCACCGGTATGGCATCGCGTAAGGTTTGGTTGCCAAAGGGCGTGAAGTGGTATAATATGGTTAGTGGCAAGATGTATGAAGGCAGCGACGAGGAGATTGAGATTCATTGTACTCAGGCCGAGAATCCATACTTCGCAAAGGCAGGCTCGATTATCCCAATGTATCCGAAGTCGGTGCGTAACCTTCAGCAGACACTCAATTCGTATGTCTTGACATTTATCCCTGGAGGCGATGGCGAGACCACAATCTACGAGGATGATGGCAAGTCGAAGGAGTACTCTACCGCTTATGCTACCACCAAGGTAACAAAGCGCACCGAGGGCAATAAGCTGGTTGTAACAATCGCTCCTCGCAAGGGTACCTACGAGGGCGCAACTGCAACAACTACCTACGAGTTGCGTATGCCTGCAAACTACCCTCCAAAGGCTGTTCGTGTGAATGGCAAGGAGCTCAAGTACGCTCGTTATGCCGAGGTTGGTGAGTGGGGCTACGATGGCTACTCGCTTGCTCCTTACATTCTCCTTGGCGAGATTGATAACGCTAAGGGCTGCACCGTTGAGGTTGAGTTTGCCGAGGGCGACTTGGCAGCGCAGGATAAGTTGTATGGTATTCAGGGTATCGTGAATCGTTGCGTGGTTCTCACAGGCGAGTTCAAGGAGTTGTATGCTAAGTACTTCGACCCATATCCACTCCTCCCAGACTGCTATATGAACGTGTCGCAGGCTCCGAACTTTATCACCGAGTTCCCGCAGAATATTCACAAGAATATCGAGAACTACTACAAGTCGCACGAGGTGTGCATCGACGAGATTAGCAAGATGTCGTTCTTCCCAGAGGATGTACGCCGTCGTTTGATTGATATCTTGACAAAACAATAAACTAAATATTTAAACCTTAAAATTTTGAGATTATGACTGATATGGAGATCGCAGTAATTGCAATGGTTAGTTTGGCCTCATTGTTTGCTTTGTGGCTTATATTCTACTTTATTCCTATCGGATTGTGGTTTTCGGCTTTGGTGTCGGGCGTTCATATGTCGCTCATTCAGCTCGTGCTGATGCGTTGGCGTAAGGTGCCACCTGCAATCATCGTATCGTCGATGATTGAGGGTACAAAGGCGGGCTTGAAGCTCGACACTAACGAGTTGGAGGCTCACTTCCTTGCAGGAGGAAATATTCGCAATGTAGTTCACGCACTCGTTTCGGCGCAGAAGGCAAATATCGTGCTCGACTTCAAGATGGCTACCGCTATCGACTTGGCAGGTCGCGATGTATTCGAGGCTGTGCAGATGTCGGTAAATCCAAAGGTTATCAACACCCCACCTGTAGCTGCAGTTGCAAAGGATGGTATCCAGCTCATTGCTAAGGCTCGTGTTACAGTTCGTGCCAACATCAAGCAGTTGGTTGGTGGTGCTGGCGAGGAGACCGTATTGGCACGTGTTGGCGAGGGTATTGTATCGTCGATTGGTTCGGCTGCAACCCACAAGATTGTACTCGAGAATCCAGACTCAATCTCTCGCGTAGTGTTGGAGAAGGGCCTCGATGCTGGTACTGCATTCGAGATTCTTTCGATTGATATCGCCGATATCGACGTAGGTAAGAACATTGGTGCACAGTTGCAGATGGATCAGGCCGATGCCGACAAGAATATCGCTCAGGCTAAGGCTGAGGAGCGTCGTGCAATGGCTGTAGCTCTCGAGCAGGAGATGTGTGCCAAGGCGCAGGAGGCTCGTGCTCGCGTAATCGAGGCCGAGGCCGAGGTGCCTCTCGCAATGGCCGAGGCGTTCCGTTCGGGCAATCTTGGTATTATGGACTATTACAAGATGAAGAATGTGATGGCCGACACCGAGATGCGCGAGTCTATTGCAAAGCAGAAGTAGAAATAGATATATAGTATGCTCAAGAATATAGTTTTCGACCTTGCTGGTGTGGTTGTGGCTCGCAATCCACAACGCTTTCCTCGCCACTTGGACGAGTTCTTCAACTTTGTCTTCAAGTCGCATATGCAGGGCATTCCACAGTTTTGGTGCGACTACGACCTCGGCGTTATGGATGTTGAGGATGTGGCAAAGGCGTTGGCTGAGTACCGAGGATGCGATGTTGCCACTGCGCAAAAAAATATGCAACTTGCCATCGAGTATCAGGAGCAGGTCGAGCCTACGGCGCAACTAATCTGCGAGTTGAAGCAACGAGGCTACCGCCTCTATGTCTTGTCGAACATGTCGAAGGAGTATATCGAGTTTTTGCGCGAATTCCCTGTCTTCGACTATTTCGACGAGCAGGTCGTTTCGTGCGAAATAGGTTTGGGTAAGCCCGACCGTAGAATCTACGAGTATCTGCTCTCGCATTGCAACCTCGACCCTGCCGAGACTATATTTATTGACGACCGCAAGGATAATGTCGATGCGGCTGCCGAGTTGGGCATTGTGCCGTTCCATTTCGACCGTCACGACCCCGAGAAGGCGTGTGACGAGTTGCGAAAAGTGATTTACAAGAACTAGACAAAAAGAAGATGAAGAGATTTGCAATATGTGTGGCTGCGGCGTTGCTCCCTTTGATGGTTGTGGCGCAGAGTGTGCGTAATGAGGTGCAGTTGGCAGACTCTTGGCGTTTCTCGCTCGAGAGCAAGGCTATGAAGGCAGATGGCGATAAGGTTGCCTCCGAGAGCTATAACGATGCTTTGTGGGAGGTTGTAACCGTGCCTCACGACTGGGCAATTAAGGGCCCGTTCGACGAAAATATCGACAAGAAGAGTGTTATGGTAGTCGAGGATGGCGAGACCAAACCAAGACTTCGTACAGGCCGTACAGGTGGACTTCCGTTTATCGGTGTAGGTTGGTATCGCGTAAAGTTCTCGGTTCCCGAGGCTTGCGAGCGTGCGATTTTGACCTTTGGAGGCGTTTTTGGCGAGCCTGAGGTCTATGTGAATGGTCACAAGGCTGGCGAGTGGAAACACCCTTACAACGCCTTCAATATTGATGCTACGCCGTATATCTATCGCGATGGTCGCGAGAATACTCTGGCCGTAAAGGCTACTATGCGACCATTCTCGAGCCGCTGGTATCCAGGTGGTGGTATTTTCCGCCCAGTATTCCTCACCACAACAGCCGCTACGGCTATCGATTGCTGGGGCTTGAATATGACTACCCTCTCGCTCAACGAGAAGGGCGAGGTTACCGCTTCGTTCGAGGCGAAGGTTACGGGCTATGCCGGCAAGAATCTTGTAGCGCGCTGGAGCGTTGCAGGCAAGGAGTTCGAGCAGGCCGTAGATGGTAGTGGTAAGGCCTTTACTGCGCAAAACTTCATCAATATCACACCTTGGTCGCCCGAAGAGCCAAAGCTCTACGATATGAAGGTGGAGTTGCTCGCCGTAGCAGCCGATGGCTCGCGCCGTGTGATCGACTGCAAGAGCGAGAAGATAGGCTTCCGCACAATTCGCTTTACACCCGAGAAGGGTTTTGAACTCAATGGTAAGAGCCGTAAAATCAAGGGTGTATGTATGCACCACGACCTCGGTATGTTGGGTGCTGCCGAAAATAAAGCGGCTATACGCCGTCAGCTCGAGCTGCTCAAGTCGATGGGTTGCGATGGCATCCGTACTTCGCACAATATGCCTTCGAAGTGGCAGATGGATCTCTGCGACGAACTCGGTTTCTTGGTTATGGCAGAAAGCTTCGACGAATGGGCAGAGGCGAAGGTCGACAACGGATATAATCGCTTCTTCTACGATTGGTACAAGCGCGACTTGGCAAATCTTGTCAACAACCATAAGCTCCACCCTTCGATTGTGATGTGGAGTGCGGGCAACGAGGTGCGTGAGTTGTGGTATGCTCCAAAGGACAAGGGCAATAACATTGGTGCTACCATTGCGCAGATGTTGGTGGGAGAGTTCCATCGTCTGGATCCTTCGCGTCCTGTGACCATCGGAATGAATCGCATTCTCCTCGATTGTGAACTCGGTGCAGCACAGATCTTCGATATCGCAGGTGTCAACTACCATACACACCAATACGACGAGGCCTATGCAAAGACAGGACATGGCTTGATCTTGGGCTCGGAGACCGCTTCGACAGTATCGTCGCGCGGAGTCTACCACTTCCCTGTGATGAACACCAATATCTCCGACAAGAGCAAGGCCGAGCGTGCCGCAATGGAGAAAAATATTCGATTCAGCGACTATCACAACTCAAGCTATGACACCGAGGTGGTCACTTGGGGCAATCTGCCAGACTACGATTGGGTACAGCAGGAGGATAAGCCTTGGGTTATTGGCGAGTTTGTGTGGACAGGCTTCGACTATCTAGGCGAGCCTTCACCATACAACACCGTGTGGCCTTCGCGCAGCAGCTACTTCGGCATTATCGACTTGGCTGGTCTGCCAAAGGATCGTTACTACCTCTATCGCTCGCGTTGGAACACCAAGCAACCTACAATCCATCTGCTTCCGCATTGGAATTGGGAGGGTCGCGAAGGCGAGATAACACCTGTCTACTGCTACACCAACTACCCTACTGCCGAACTTTTCGTAAATGGCAAGAGCCAGGGCAAGCGTACCAAGACTAAGGATGGCGATATCCTTGATCGTTTCCGTTTGCGTTGGAATGAGGTTAAGTACGAGCCGGGCGAGGTGAAGGTCGTAGTCTACGACAAGAATGGCCTCAAGGTTGGCGAGAAGGTTGTAAAGACCGCTGGCAAGCCACACCATCTCGAATTATATGCCGATCGCGGTACAGGCGAGAAGGAGCGCAGCTATGCCGATATGTTCAACACCTCGAACCCTTCGCACTTCTCGTTGGGTGGTACTCTGAAGGCCGATGGCGAGGACATGGCATTTGTAGCGGTGCGCGTGGTGGATAAGGATGGCAATTTCTGCCCTACGGCACAGCATCAGCTCGTTATGAAGGTTACGGGTGAGGGTAAGTTCAAGGGTGTTTGCAATGGCGACCAGACCTCGTTGGAGGTCTTCGTAAAGCCTACTATGAAGCTCTTCAATGGCGAGTTGGTTGTGGGCGTACAGACCACTAAGAAGGCCGGTGATATGGTATTGAAGGTATCGGGCAAGGGCGTAGGCTCTGCATCGATTGTACTCAAATCGAAATAGAAAATATATAAAGAATAGATGGAAGAGAATCTCGAATTGGAATTGACCCACCCATATTACGATGTTGTCGTGATAGGTGGTGGCGCTGCAGGATTGATGGCTGCAGGAACAGCTGCGCGTACGGGCAAGAAGGTGCTTTTGCTCGAGAAGATGGAGAAACCTGCGCGAAAGGTGCGTATTACGGGTAAGGGCCGTTGTAATCTTACGAATGCTCGCCCTGTTGAGGAGTTTACGGAGAATGTACGCACTAATGGCGAGTGGTTGCACGTGGCAATGTCTGAGTTTACCAATCGCGCCACAATGCGCTTCTTCGAGCGTATGGGCGTGAAGTTGGTCACCGAGCGAGGCGAGCGTGTATTTCCAGCAAGCGGCAAGGCTGCAGATATTGCTAATGCCTTGGAGTTCTATTGCCGCGACCACGAGGTGGATATTCAGTGCCATTCGCGCGTAACCGAGATATTGGTGTCGGGCGATAAGGTATATGGTATAAAGTATATGAATAAGCGCGGCTACGAGCGTAAAATCGAGGTCGAGAATGTGATTATCGCTACGGGTGGCGTATCCTATCCGGCTACAGGCTCGACAGGCGATGGCTATACATTTGCCGACCGCGTAGGTCACGCCATAGAGTCGGTGCGCCCGTCGCTTACTCCACTAAAGTCGAATCATCCGCAGATTGAGTATATCAACAATGTGTGGCTCAAGAATATCAACGCACGCTTGTTTGTTGCAGGCGAGATGGTGCGCGAGGAGTTTGGCGAGATGTCGTTCTCGGACCGAGGCTTGGAGGGTGCAGTAATTCTTCGTTTGAGCCGCGATGCAGTGGATGCTTTGCTCGAGGAGAAGAGCGTGAAGATTGAGCTCGACCTCAAACCAGCGCTTACCGAGGATATCTTGCGCGAGCGTATCAAGCGCGAGGTTGCCGAGATGAAGCCAGAGGATTTCTTCGCAGAGTTGGTGCGTAGATTGGTTCCGAAACCGCTCGTTGTGCCTATTTGCAAGGAGTTGGATGTCCACTCGCGCCTCTATATCTCGAAGGTGTCGGACAAGGAGTTCGAGCGTCTGATTAAGGTGCTGAAGGGGTGGTCGTTCCCGATTGCGGACTATGCGCCATTCGAGAATGCGGTTGTGACAGCAGGTGGCGTAAGTTGCGCGGAGGTAAATGAATATACGATGGAGTCGTTGAAAGTTAGTGGTCTCTACTTCGCAGGTGAGGTACTCGATGTAGATGCCAATACGGGAGGTTACAACCTCCAAATCGCCTTCTCGACGGGACACTTGGCGGGACTGCTGAAGACGTAGTTGAGAATTGAGAGTTTCCGCACTAAGAGTCCTCGCCTAACTTTTAACTTTTAATTATGAAAATAAGTGGTCGTAGTCTTAGACGCAGGGTGCAGTTGTTAGGCAACCGCCTTTCTCGCATCAAACACCATAACGGACACGGTGTCCATTCGCCATTTGTCTATGGCTTTGTGCGTAAGGTTTTGATGGCAAAATCGTTGCAAGAGGGAACGGGAAGTGCTCTCTTCGAGGCGTTGCGTGGGGTAGGGTTCTCGGAGAAACGAGCTAGAGAATTGCATAATGCAATGTGCTATGCCGAGGCGCAGAGCTTTGCTGTGAATAGCGTTGATGCCGACTTTGTGGTCTATACCCGCGAGCAGTCGATTGAGGCGTTGCGTAGTGGCTATGCCGAGACTAAGTCTAAGGGCGCAATATTTGTCGTGTCGCACCCATACGATAGTCGCGAGCGTCAGGTTGCGGTTAGGGAGATGATAGATAACCATCGCTCCACCACGATAGATAACCGTGCCTATACCATATTTTTTAATAATAGGTTGCCAAAACAACATTATCGTCTATAATAATTGTCGTATATGAAACTATATACCAAGGGTGGAGATAAAGGACGCACATCGTTGATTGGAGGCGAGCGTGTCCGCAAGACCGATCTTCGTGTCGAGGCGTATGGCACAGCAGACGAGTTGCAGGCGCATATAGCCTACCTTGCTGACCTGCTTGCCGAGGAGGATGGATTCTCTGATTGTGTTGAGGATTGCCGTCGTATAACCTCGTTGTTGATGTGCGCTTGCTCGTTCTTGGCTGTGGGCAATGGCGGAAATTGTGGTATAGAGAGCCTTGAAAAGCGTGGGGTAGCGTGGCTTGAAGAGCGCATAGATGCGTTGCAGGCGGAGTTGAAACCGATAGAGTACTTTACCATTCCGGGTGGTTGCAAGACGGCTTCTTATTGTCATATCTGTCGTACTGTATGCCGTAGGGCAGAGCGCCGCGCTATCGAAGCGTCAGAAAATTTTGAGGTGGAGCAGTCGGTGTTGGTGTTGCTAAATCGCCTCTCAGACTATCTCTATGCGCTATGTCGCACGATTACGGAACGACTTGATGTAGAGGAGATTTTGTGGCGTCCGTAAAATTTTGATACAAAGCGTTGTATATTCAAAATTTCTTTATACTTTTGCAGCCGCAATAGCGAAAAAATTAACTAAAAAAATAGATAACTATGTATTGGACACTTGAACTTGCATCGAAATTGGAGGATGCACCTTGGCCAGCAACAAAGGAGGAACTTATTGACTATGCTATCCGCTCTGGCGCACCACTCGAAGTACTCGAAAATCTTCAGGAGATAGAGGATGATGGCGAGTCGTACGAGAGTATGGAGGAGATTTGGCCTGACTACCCTTCGAAGGAGGATTTCTTCTTTAACGAGGAAGAGTATTAGGATAAGTCTTTTAGCAAAAAGAACAAAAGAAGGCAGATGTTTCTTTACGAGAGTCATCTGCCTTTTAACTGACACATCATTCTTAAATTTTATGACTTACACACCCTCACTTAAACCCAACACACGAATAGATGTAGCCGACATTTTGCGTGGTATCGCTATCGGTGGTATCGTGTTAATTCACTTTATTGAACAACTAAATTTCTATAAGTTTCCTGAGCCGTCGAGCGAGTTTATGGCTGCGCTCAACAAGGGCGTTTGGGATACACTTTTCTTCGTTCTCGCAAGCAAGATGTATGCCATCTTCTCGATGTTGTTCGGCTTGAGTTTCTTCATTCAGCACGACAATCAGGCACAACAGGGCAAAGATTTTCGCCTTCGTTTCTTGTGGCGTATGGTCTTGTTGTTTATGTGGGGTTTGTTCGACTTGTTGTTCTACAATGGCGATATCCTCACAGTCTATGCTGTATGCGGTGTGCTTGTAGTACCGTTTATTAGGGCAAATAATAAGGTTTTGATTGTTGCGATAATCTTCTTTATGTTGCAGCCAATCGAACTTTTCTATATCGTAAAGGGGTTGATAGAGCCAGCAACCGAGTCGCTTAACTTGGGCTCCAGCGCACTCTTTAAGGCGATTATTCCGGCGCAGGAGGGTGGCTCGTGGCTTGATGTCGCTTGTGCGGATATGCGCTATGGCTTCTGGGTAAACTTCACTTGGGCGATTGAACACGGTAGAATGACACAGACGATATTCCTCTTCTTGTTAGGAATCTTGCTTGGTCGCAAGCGCTTGTTCTACAACGAGGGCGACAACCTAAAGGTGTGGAAGAGGGTGCTTATAGGTTCGTTGTGTGCCTTTGCAGTACTCTGCCCGCTATATTATTTGGTGCCAGGTATGGTCGATGTAGCCTGCGTTAAAAAGAGTGTGAAGGTGTTGTTGAATATGTGGAAGAACCTCTCGATGATGTTGTTCTATGTCTCAGGCGTAACATTGCTCTACTATCGTACTTCGGCGAGCAAGTTCCTCATCAAGATAGCGCCTTACGGCAAGATGAGCCTTACGAACTACCTCTCGCAGTCGATTATTGGTGGCTTCGTATTCTATAATTGGGGACTCGGAATGTTCCGCTACTCAGGTCACGCTTCGAGCCTACTCTTGGGTATGCTTTGCGTAGCGTTGCAGTATGCCTTCTGTCGTTGGTGGCTATCGCACTTCTCGCACGGGCCATTCGAGATGATATGGCGCAAACTCACTTGGATAGGTAGAAAATAAAGGTCTGCTATAAAAAATATATAAAATGAGGGCAATTCGTGCGTGGATTGCCCTCATTTTAGTTATAAGTTAAGTGATGAGCGTTAGTTGAGCACTGCTTCGCTCTTTACCTCTTCGTAGAACTTTACCATTACGACTTGGTAGTAAGGGTGGAGCCAGAGCAATGGAATACCCAAAGCAAGTATTGATAATAGGGCAAATCCTGCATATCCCAGCCACATAAGGAAGAGTTGCATCTTGTGCCCATCCATCATCGCCATACTCTTCTCGATAGCCTCATTAGCTTTGAGTTCAGGGTTCTCTGCTAAGATATATGGCGCAAGAGCATAAGACAAACTCTTGATGATACCCGGAACAATCAGGAGTAGCGACCAAAGGAATGTGTAGATAGCAATCAGCAAGTATAACACAATCGACTTGCTGTAGAGTGGAGACTTAAAACCGAGAGTCAAGCCCTTGGCAGACAACTTCTCACCACTCTTTACAAACGACAAGAACATAATCACCATCGACATAGCGAGTGGGTAGAAGATGAAGATTGCAACAAGCAGATTTAGAAGTTCGCTGATGGAGCCAATAATCGTTTTTGCGGCACCCGCTTCAGCGCTACCAAGACCAATGCTGGCAGTTAGAGCTGAACATAGTGTAATCACCACAAATAAGAGAAGTGTTACACCGACACCCGATGCCCAATTACCCTTCAAAATAGAGAGGGACTCCTGTCTGATTTCAGAATTTGTTTTCATAGTTTTATAAGATTAAAAATGATTTGTTCGTTTAATATCCTCGACGGATGCGTCGTTTGCGTTCCATCTCTCGTTCAAGTTTAAGTTGCTTCGCCTTATTGACACTCTGACGCCAAAAGAGGTATGCCGCTCCGAATAACGCAATACAAACGCCCAATGCTATAATGTCGTTCTTATCTACCGCAACCTCGCTGTCAGAGTAATCCATAACGATTGTGATAAGTAGTCCTCCGATAGCACCGCCAATCATCGCCAAGAGCGTAGCCCAGCGATAGCGCGGAAGGAGTTTGTAGAGCGCACGCAGAATCGCCTCGCCGAGAATCAAGACCGAGATACAACTCAGGGTTTCGCTCACGATATGTGCCGTTTCAGGCTCCATAGGAACGAATTTGCCGATGAGTTTCTCGCCGATGGAGAATAGGAAAAATAGAGCCATCTCCACCCCTCCGATACGCACACGCCAGATATTGAATGATATCTCCTGGTTAATCTTGCGTAGTTTCTGTATTAAGTTATTTGCCTCCATCTGTATTCTTCTTTTTTTTGATTCTTCCGCTCTTGCGTAGGGCTTCAGCGATAATATATTGCAACTGACCGTTGGTGGAGCGGAATTCATCTTCCGCCCACCTCTCGATCGCCTCCATCATCTCGGCATCTATACGAAGTACAAAACTCTTTGTAGCCTCTTTTGCCATAAAGTTTTATTTTTTGGCTATTAGCCATTGGCCATTGGCCATTAGCCATTAGCTAAATTAAAAATTAAGAATTAAAAATTAAAAATTCTTTCTTTTTCTCAGTTCTAACTTATTCAAAATTGCTTATGAGTGAGGAAATTTTGTGCGAAGCAATGCGATGAAAGCGGAGCATAGTAGGCCTATGTGAGCATTTTAGCGTCTGCAGATTCGTGCAAAATTTACCGCTCAGAACAATTTTAGTGGTGGAGGGTGCCAGTATTTACCACCGGCTGTGCCGACTCATCGCCGCACAACACAACCAACAAGTTGCTTACCATTGCCGCTTTGCGCTCCTCGTCGAGTTCTACAACCTCGTCTGCCGACAACTTGTCGATAGCCATCTTAACCATCGAAACCGCACCCTCGACAATCTTCTCGCGAGCCGAGATAATAGCATCCGCCTGCTGACGACGCAACATTACGGCAGCAATCTCCGGAGCATAAGCGAGGTAGTTGATGCGAGCCTCGACAACCTCGATACCTGCCATTGCAAGACGCTCGTTCAAGCGGCGCTCCAACTCGACGTTGATAGCATCGGCATTCGAGCGGAGAGTAATCTCGTCAGCACCTGCTGCATTATTATCGTAGGCATAGATACCTGCCACCTGACGCAATGCCGCATCGCTCTGCACGGCAACGAAGTTTTCGAGAGCCTTCATACGACCATTTGCGGTAACAGTAACCTCGCCCGTAGCAACAGGAGTGTCGATATCGAATACTGCCTTATAGATCTCGTTCTCGCGGATGCGCCAAACCAAAACCGAGCCGATAAGGATAGGGTTTCCCTGCTTGTCATTTACCTTGATAGGCTCTGCGTTGAGGTTACGAGCGCGAAG